>CAIJZG010000059.1 GCA_903825065.1 uncultured Bacteroidota bacterium | reverse complement strand
ATTCAATTACAGCGGTAGAATCAACCTCAGAAGGCAAAATTTGATAAAATGAATCATCCCCCTGAAAATCTACTTGTAGTTTAATCTGTTTATCAATAATTGAGGGATAATTAGAAAACAAGTTGATTTCAATTACCTTATCTTTTTGATAATCGAAATGCCCAAAACCAAAACCGCTTCTGAGTTTTGAACTATCTATATGGTTCTTCATATCCTGGACAAACATAAAATAACCTTTATGAAAGATTTTATATTGAACTCTTTTCTCATCACTAGTATCTTTACCAATTACTTTACAATAACGATTCAGTTTCCAAATTCCATCTAACGGCGATTTTCCTACAGCGGGTATAGTTACATATTGTTCCACTAGTTTGGTTGGCATTCCATTGATCTTCATTTGATCAATAGTTTGTTTATAACCTTGATCGCTTTTTTCTATCCGAAGATTAAAAACAAAAGGGGAGTCTAAAGCGGAAGTTGAATACATATTATGCTCTTTTATAAGATTCCCATCAGCATCATAGTATCCAATTCCAAAAGATGCTGTTGAATCGTCTTGCAAATTTGTATACGCATAAAAATCATCCGTATAAACTTTTACTTGATTTTGATCCGCATAAAATGTGTCTATTTTAGGGTTTTTGATGCTCTTGCTCTCAATCCTGAAAATGCCGGAAATTTCAGAATCCTTTTTTGGTGAATTGCAAGAAAAAATGATAACTAATATAAAAATTAATAAAGTAACGTTTTTCATCTTATTTAGATATAATTGGAATTGTAATATTAATCATAACATAAAAAAGCAGTGTTATAATAAATGTAATCCATTGAGTATAGTTCGACAACTGTTTATTTTCTTTTGTATAATATCTCAGTATGGTTTGATCACACATAATGATGAATATTGTAATTAAACTAATGATGTCTACAAATTCTGCTATTGAAACAGTGGATGTTTCTGGAATGTTTCTAGTTAATACATAATTATTGGCAGCAGTTGTAAAAAGTGCACCAACTGAAATTCTGAGCTTGTCTGTCTTTTCTGCATAAAAAGATAAAAAAGCTATCATTACAGATACTAATAGTACAGTGAATAATTTAAAATAAAATCCATACCCCTCTCGCTCAATTTTCATTCCAAATCGATATTGGTTAAATGTTTTTGTTGCGTTCATTTTTTCTAACGGATTTCCATAAGCAGACTGATAAGAATGCAAACTTGATGAAGCCATACGATCTCCTTTTATATAACCATTTATTTTTACACGAGTGCTGATTTTAGAAGAAATTAAATCTGGAATAAATTTCAATTTGGTTGCATCTAAATCAATATGTTCAATTGGAATATAAAGAAAATGTTTATCCATCGGGAAAGCATTGGGAGTAAAGAATTGAGTACTGCTTGCCCTTATAAAATACAATACATACGCCAATTTTTTGTCGACCGACAAATTGAAATCTACAATTTCAGATTCTTGTATTTGTCCATTAACAATTTTAAATGGAAGATTTACAGGGAGAGCTGATTTTCTTTTTAGAGAGTCGAGATTTAAAAAATCAATCTGTGTGGGATCCCATTTAAACCATTGATAAAATTCATAATCCCATTTTGATTTGACTAATTCAAATGAAGTAACTCTTTCTAAATAAGAACCAGCTACAACTACTTTAGCATTTGCAAAGTCATTATTAAACCCTGTTTTAAATGTATTAGATGATTCAATAAGATCGGGATATATTCCAGAGATTAAAGAATTTTCGCGTTGCTTAATTATTTTATCAACAGTTGTAATACAAAGAAAAAATAATAAAACATAAATACCAGTTAGCAATAGACCCCAAATGGTAGCTTTTATTTTATTCTTATCCATAACTAGCAAATAAAAATAAATATTTGTTTCAAAAAAAATTCCAATAGTAAACTATTGTTAGGCACCATTAATTTAGCTTACTATTTTACATTTATTGATGAAATAATTCTAAATTAATTTAGAATATAAACATTTAGCAAGAGAAATATAACTTGATGTAGACTTAAGAATTATAAATAAGAGGAAATTTTAAATGTAAATTTTAAAACCATTACACCTACAAAGAAATAATGAGCTCCAAATGAGAGATAAAGAAATTCGTAAATAAGCCTATATCGGCTATCGTTATATCATCTTATTATGGTTTTTTAATTTTATATGATTTTCCGTTAGGTGCCCTTACCACTCTTAAGTATTTTTCAATACCTTTCGTTTACATACACACGCTATGAAACAGAATAGAAGAAACTTTCTCGGCTTGGCCGCATTGGCATCTAGTAGTATTGCCCTTCCTAGTAATTTGTTTGGCAGAAGCCAAACTGCGAATACCGAAGATCTTCCTAAAGAAATTCGTAATTTGCAACCACAAAAGGATGGTGTGGTGCCCATTACCATTGAAGAAAGAAAACAACGTATTGTTCGTGCACAAGAATTAATGGCGCAGCAAAAAATTGACGGAATATTTTTAGAAGGAACAGCTTCTTGTTTTTATTTCACAGGAATGCATTGGGGACAAAGCGAAAGAACTTTTGGGGTAGTAATTCCCGCAAAAGGTGATTTAGCTTATGTGTGCCCGAGATTTGAAGAAGACCGAGCCAGAGAATTAATACTACCAGTATTTGGTAATGAAATACGTTGTTGGGAAGAACACGAAAGTCCGTATGCGTTAATTGCAGGTATTATTAAAGATAGAGGTGTGCGCTACCACCGAATTGGCATGGAAGAGCGTGTAAGATTTTTTATAGCAGACGGCGTAAAAAAAGTAGCCACAGGTTTTGAAATTGTAGATGCTACACCTATTACCGCAGGATGTAGAATGATTAAAACAAAAGCTGAAATTGCTTTGCTACAAAAAGCAAACGATATTACTATTGAAGCATACAAAGCAGCATTTGCAAGTATACAACCGGGTATGTCTCAATCTACACTTAGTAGTAATATAGCTGCGGCATTTAGAAAATTAGGATTTAACGGATATGCTTCAGTACAGGTTGGTAAATATTCAGCTTTACCACATGGCAGCATTACTCCACAAACTATTTTAGAAGGTGATGTTGTTATGGTAGATGGCGGAACCCTTTGTGAAGGATATGAATCAGATATTACCAGAACCATTGTAGTAGGTAAGCCAACAAAAAGACAAACCGATGTTTGGAATTTAGAAAAGCAAGCACAGGATGCTGCATTTGCGGCTATTAAAATTGGATCACCGGCAGAAGTTGTAGATGCTGCAGCCAGAAAAGTGATAGAATCAAATGGCTTTTTAAATAACTATCGCTTACCGGGGTTACCGCACAGAACAGGCCATGGCATTGGCTTAGAAGGACATGAGTGGACCAATTTCGTGAAAGGCAATCAAACAAAAATAGCAGTGGGTATGTGCTTTAGCGACGAGCCAACAATTTCAATACCGGGAGAATTTGGTATTCGATTAGAGGATTGTTTGTACATCGCTGAAGATGGACCAAAATTCTTTTCTAAACAAAGCATTGCTATTGATAAGCCATTTGGATAACAAGAATGCATCATCAACCTGTTAATATAATTTTTTAAATTAGTTATTTAAATGAAATATAAAAGAATGTCCAGAATAATAATTCCTTCTAATATTATTCTGGTTGTTTTATTATTTAGTTGTTCTGTTGCAAAAAAAAACACCGGCCCTCTTAGCTTAAAAGAGGCATATAAAAATAGTTTTATGATTGGCACAGCGGTGAATGCTGTACAAATAGAAGAGAAAGAACCCAATGCAGCCAAAATCATTCCTCAAGAGTTTAATGCATTAACTCCTGAAAATAGTATGAAGTGTGAAATTATTCATCCTTACTGGGATACCTATCACTTTGAACTAGCAGATAAATTAATTGCCTACGGCAATAAAAATAATATCCCAATTATGGGACATACGCTTATATGGCATAGTCAATTATCTCAATTTGTAAAAAATATTAAAAACGCAGACAGTCTTAAACTATTTTTTGAAAATCATATCAGCACTATTGCTGCCAGATACGATGGTAAAATATATTCCTGGGATGTGGTAAATGAAGCATTAAATGAAGATGGTAGCATGCGCAACTCGACTTTCCTAGAAAAATTAGGACCAGATTATGTTATTGAAGCTTTTAAAATAGCACAAAAAGCAGCTCCAAAAACAGAGCTGTACTATAATGATTATAATATAGAACAACCCAAAAAAAGAGCTGGTGCAATTGCCTTAATTAAAAAAATCCAAGCTGCTGGAGTTAGAATTGATGGCGTTGGAATACAAGGACATTGGAAGGTAAATAATGTCCCTTTTAAAGAAATTGAAGAAAGTATTATTGCTTTTTCAAAACTGGGAATCAAAGTAATGTTCACAGAATTAGACTTAACCGTTTTACCTAACCCCTGGGAGGTGAATACTGCTGATGTAAATATGAAAGCAGAAAATAACGCATATTTTAATCCCTATCCAAAAGAACTCCCCGACTCAGTTCAACAAATGTTTTCAAAAGATTATACCGAGTTATTTAAACTATTCCAAAAGCATCATAAAGAAGTATTTCGGGTAACACTCTGGGGATTGAATGATCAACAATCATGGTTAAATAATTGGCCTATTTATGGCAGAACAAATTATCCACTATTATTCGATAGAGACTTTAAACCGAAGAATGCCTATTTTAAAGTGATCGATATTGCTACCCAGAAAAAATAATTCAATTAGTTATGCAATCGTTTTAGGAATACTGTAACTTGTTAACGCTAATTAAGTATGCATTATGAAAAAATTTGTACTTCCCTTTATAGGTATTCTAATATCATTCTACTCAGCAGAGGCACAAGAAATTATAAAACCTGCTTCCCCCGGTTTTGATGAGTTGCATGAAGGTATTAGTCATGGAAGAATTGATACTATCGTTTATCATTCAACAACAGTTTCAACCCATCGTAAGGCGCTGATCTATACCCCTCCAGGTTTTACAAAAAAGAAAAAGTATCCCGTTTTATATCTTTTACATGGCATTGGAGGTGATGAGAAAGAATGGTTTAATGGAGGGAGTCCTCAAATAATATTAGATAATCTCTCTGCTGAAGGCAAAATAGAACCCATGATTGTTGTAATGCCTAATGGACGTGCAATGAAAGATGATCGTGCAATTGGAAATATTATGGCACCAGATAAAGTAGAGGCATTTGCGAATTTCGAAAAAGATCTTTTGAACGATTTGATACCATTTATTGAAAAATCATATCCTGTTTTAACCGATAGGGAAAATAGAGCTATTGCAGGGCTTTCAATGGGCGGTGGTCAATCACTAAATTTCGGCCTAGGCAATTTAGATAAGTTTGCATGGATCGGAGGATTTTCGTCTGCACCAAATACAAAAGCTCCAGAAGTTTTAGTACCCAACCCTGCTGTAGCAAATGAAAAAATAAAATTACTTTATATCTCTTGCGGTGCAAGTGATGGATTGATTAGTTTCAGTTATCGGTTACACAATTATTTAAATAAAAATAATGTGCCGCATATCTATTTTATTGAACCCGGCGTACATGATTTTAAAGTTTGGAAGAATGGATTATTCATGTTCTCACAACTCCTTTTCAAACCTGTAGACAAATCATCTTTCTCAAAATATCCGGTGGCAGGAGCACCGGCTCAAACCAATGTAAGAAGTGCTATTTATCCTCAAATTTTTGCAGATCAAAAAGTACTTTTTAAAATGAAAGCCCCTGATGCTAAAAAAGTGCAGGTTGATTTAGGAAGAAAATATGATATGGTCAAAGATTCTTCAGGAATATGGTCAGTTACAACAGACTCTATTAGTGAGGGATTCCATTATTATTCTATAATCATTGACGGCATTGCTGTGGCTGACCCTTCCAGTCAAACTTTTTATGGAATGGGCCGTATGGCAAGCGGAATTGAAATACCATTTTTTGGAGGTGGTTATTATGCCTTAAGAGACGTTCCTCATGGTGATATCCGTCTTAAGAAATATTTTTCCAAGGTTACCAATTCATGGAGACAACTGTATATCTATACTCCACCAGGATATGATGCAAATCTAAAAGATAATTATCCAGTACTATATATTCTACATGGAGGCGGTGAAGATGAAAGCGGATGGGGTTCACAAGGCAAAACTGATTTAATCATGGATAATTTAATTGCAGCGAAAAAAGCGCAACCCATGTTAGTAGTTATGCCAGATGCCAATATGGGTGGGCCTGCATTTGACGAATCCGGATTGAAAAAATTTGAATCAGAAATAAACATTACCATTATTCCATTTGTTGAAAATAATTATCGTGTGATAGCAGATGCCAAACACCGCGCCATGGCAGGGTTGTCGATGGGCGGTATACATACGCTATATACTGGAATAAAACATACAGATCAATTTTCTTATTTGGGTGTATTTAGTTCCGGTTGGATTGTTCCAAATCAAAACGAAATTGCAAACAATCAATATGAATTTTTAAAGAACAATTCTAGCACTGTTAATAGCAATCTGCAGCAATTATGGATTGCGATGGGCGGTAAAGAAGACATAGCTTATAAAAATTGTCAGATGATGTTATCTAAATTTGATGAAATGAAAATTAAATACACTTATAGTGAATATCCAGGTGGGCATAGTTGGCCTGTTTGGAGAAACAACTTATTTAATTTTGCCCAGCTTCTTTTTAAATAAATTTAAATATTTGAAATTTTAAAAAAGGATTTATTCACTCACTTTGCGACCTTTCATTTCTCTTTCCTCAATTTTTGATTTTCGTAATATGCTTGTTTTAATCAATATGCCAGCTTCTGTACCTGCAGATAGTATGTGGTAAGGTTTGCCATCATATTCTATCAATCCGAAATCATCAACCCATTCATTTGCTAATATTCTGTAAGGATCGTCCATACTTGCATTTTTTGTTTTACCAAAAGTTAGCGTCTTATGTTCTCCAATCTCAAATGAAATACCGAGCACATTGTTTTTTACAACAGTACAAACTCCGGGGGTATTCTTTTTTAATGTAATGGTATTTATATAATGGCCGTTTTCAATTCTAACTTCTCCTGATGCTACTTTAGTTTCTCCAGTCTTCAGTTCTCGCTGTAAAACGATATTTCGATCTGCATAAAATTGAATCTTCTCTAAAGGTTGATGACTACGTTCCACTTTATCTCTAATTCCTGATGTGAAATAGGTTTTAGGAGAACTGCAGGAAAATGAAACAACAGATAACCCAAAAAAGATTGGTAAATAATATTTTTTCATACTACTAATTTTTTCTTCCTGAACGATTATTGTTTCCACTATTACCACTTGGCCTACTTCCTCCACCGCCACTTGGTCTGAAACTTTGTTGTGTTTGAGGCGCAGGTCTTTGAGATTGAAAATTTTGAAATTGTTGTTGACCACGATCGTGTTGTTGCTGTTGTTGATTTAAATTTTGTACAGCATTGTTATTATTATTTATTGGTTGCCATGAATTACCTTGACGTTGTTGAATTGAGCCATTCTGACTTCTTTGAAACACATTGCCCTGTCTGTCGGTTGTAATAACAGATCCTTGATTAGTATTTCCATTTTGCATGCTGTTAACTGATCCCGGAGCTGAACTGCTTCTCAAATTAATGGGGTTATTATTAACTGCATTACCTCTGTAATTAATTGGATTATTATTAGCAGCACTTCCTCTGAAATTAATAACAGTATTATTTCTAGTAACTACATCCCTTCTTCTGTTATAAATATTTGTTGAATAACTATTGATTTGAACATTATTGCGAAAAGAGTTTCCCATGGCATATCCTCTTGCACCATAATATCCATAGTTTCTATAACCGGCTCCATACCAATTGTAAGGGGGACGATAAGCGAATGGTCCCCACCAGCCTCCACCCCAGCCGGGCCAAAAACCATCCAATCCAATTCCATAATTGAACCATCCAAGGCTAAAGCCATATCCCATACTCCATCCCATCCATGGATTATAATGCATTCTAAAACCCCAAGTATATGGACGAGGATAATAGTAGTTACCATACCAAGGAGAATAATTATACCCTGTTCCGTAAACTACAGTTGGTCCAAAAATGTAGGTATTTAAATATCCCGGAGTGTAACCCATATAAACCCAATTAGGTGTTACATCATAAATGTATACATATTTCATATTATAAGCCGGACTTGTTGGAGGTATAATATCAACCTCTTCTGGTCTTTCAGTGGCAACAGTCCACGGACCATTCGCATTATACGATTCAAACCAAACACCATTTTCTACCACAAAATATTTGTCTCTGAATCTAATAACTGAGCTTTGGGTATTAACGCCATATTGCAAATTCGTTCCTTGTATATTTTCAAATTTAGGATTACCATCATAGGTAACATTAGCTGCGGCTTTATTACGATCTACTTTTGCAGTTTGTGGAATTTGCGCATCCATAATTGCTTCTTTAGCCGCTTGTGTTCCTGCAACACTAGCTAACACATTATCCTTTGGTGAGCCTTCAGGAATTTTCGCAAAATCAATAGGCAAATTATTAGATGCAGTGTATTGCCATGGCCCGTTTAAGTTTGGTGCTTTATACCAACGGCCTGATAACAAAACATAGTATTGTTGTGATGACTGATCGATAAAAATATCGTTCTCGGTATTTGTTACGTACAATAAATTGGTACCATCAATAGGCGATAAATTTGCTTCCCCGTTGGTTTGAACCAATTCTGCAGGTTCTGTACTTACAATAATATTTGTGATAGCATTACTGTTAGTTGTTGCATCGTTTTTTGAAAAACCAGGATCATTATTGGTGTTTGCATTATCTACAGCTGTTTGAATTTTATTCAAAGTATTTGGAACATTACCTATAGATGTATAAGGACCAGTTACTGAAGCTGCGCTGTACCAATGTTTACCGCCGTATAAATAAAAGGAACCAGTATTATCTTTAACTATTGTGAACGGCGAATTCACCACAACATCTACTCCCCAATCATTATTGTATTTTAATTTAGGCATTCCATCAATTAGAACCAAGGTTGATGGTTTATTGGATGATATAATTTTTGGGGGGGCAGTATTTAAATTTTTGGATAGTTTTTTTTCTTCCGTATTAGATTGCAACATACTTTCTAATTCATCCATTGGCAAAATGATATGTAGACCTGGAATTTCAGTTTCCAGAGTAGATCTTAAATAAGTTATTCTCTCATCATTCATCTCTGAGCCAAATTTCAAATTGGGAACTTGAACCGCGATTATGGAAATGTTACGATTATCCCGATCAGTTTCAACAGTATTTATCGACCAAAAAGTACCAAATACAGGATCTGATTTTCCTTGTTCAGTTACCGAAACGGCTGAACGCAATTTTAAAATATTACCCGAAAATGATTCAGGCTGAGGATGATATATCTTAATAACAGACCCATCACTTCCAGCAATTATTTTTGGCCAATCTTCCTGAGCACCGATATTGCTTGCATAAAGAGAAGAGGTAAAAATGAACGATAAAATAATTTGTAAAGTTTTCATATCGATATAATTATACAGTTAATAGATATTAATTCAAAGCATTAGTTTAATGTAAAATTAATATACCCTAAAACTATGCGAGTTTTAAGGAAATGCTAACAATAGATAGTTAAATAAAACTTACCAGCTATCTTTTAACTATTTCTTTACCTTATGGAGTAATTCTTTAACTGCAGGTTTTCTTGCCAGTTTAGAAAAAAAGATTAATTTTCGTAATATGACTAGCTCAAAAAATTCCTGTTTTTTAAAGTCTTTAACTACCCTATTTACAGTTTTCATAATTAGTTTACTTTCCGTCCAATCACAGCCATCTGCTGACAGTTCTATCTATCTAAAGTCAGTTCAAAAATCAAAAGATGTCTATAAAACTTTTATTGCAGAAAATAGCCATCTATATGCAGGAAATGAATATTTTAAACCATCCACTCAGGGACAAAAACTTATAGGTACGCCATATTTTCATACTGATAGTTTTTTGGTTGCATCAGTTTTTTATGATGACAAAAGATATGATAGTATTTTACTTCATTTTGAGATACCAGACAATGCGTTAGTACTTACAAATCCAGTAACTAATACTTCCTATCAACTACTAAATGAAAAAGTAGCTTATTTCATTATTGATCACCACGAATTCGATAAGTTAGATGTTAAAGCAGCTTTAGCTATGCATACCAATAAACTTTATGCAGAAAAAATTTATGCTGGGAATGAGACCATCTGGGGGATTTATGAGAAAAAATTCACACTTTCATCGAAGGCCGAAGACCAGACTGCAACTTATCTCGACTATAATGAGTATTACCTTGAAAAGGAAAATACTTTTTATGAGATTGATTCTGAAAATAAATTAGTAACCCTTTTGAAGGATCACAAATCGGAATTGAAAAAATTTATTTCAAAAAATAAATTAAAGTTTAAAAAAGATCCCGAAAATACTTTGCAGAAAACTCTTTTCTATTACGATCAATTGACCCAACAATAATGCGCTATCTATATGCTATCTTTTTAACAATACTCCTTTTGTACTGGTCTCAATCAGTTTTATGTCAGGAGGTAAAAGTTACGGACTGGAATGTCGACAATATCACTTTTATAAAATTTGCCAACAGCTTGGAAATTTCTTATGGCTGTCATTTGTTTTTTGATTCAACAGAGTTGTCAGATTTTCAGATTACGCTTTCTGTAAAACAAGTAAGCTTAAATCAAATACTGGAAAGAGTCTTTAATAAAACCCAGTTTCATTTTATAATTGACAACAATAATAATGTTTTTGTAAGTAATAAAATAGTTTTCAAATCAACTTTACCTGCTGGTTTGTATGAAAACGACAAGTTTAGTTCAGAAGTTAATCAAAATGATATCAGTTTAGAAAATGGATTGGCGAATAATGAAAGGCTGAAGGTAGCTACTGAAAATAAGTTATACGAAATTGGAAAGAATACAGGACACGATATAGGGAAAGCTACTATTACTGGTTATGTAAAAGATATTCGAAACGGCGAAGCTATTGCAGGTGCCACTCTAAATATTGATAGCCCATACCTAAAAGTTCAAACAGATCAGTTTGGTTATTATTCCATTACCCTTCCAAAGGGATGGCGCAAATTGCGAATAAGTAGTATGGGTAAGAAAGACATAATTAAACAACTTGCCATTCATGCAGATGGCAAACTTAATATTGAACTAAGCGATTTTGTGGAAAATCTGAAAGAAGTAGTGGTATATAATCGCGAAAAAAGCGCTAATGTGAAAAGCGTTCAGATGGGTATTGTTAAATTAAATGTTAAAGCAATTAAACTGGTACCGGTAGTATTTGGGGAAGCAGATATTTTGAAAGTGGTTCTTACCTTACCAGGAGTTACCTCAGTAGGTGAAGCAAGCTCTGGGTTTAATGTTAGAGGAGGATCGACAGACCAAAACCTAATTTTATTTAACGATGCCACCATATATAATCCATCGCACCTCTTTGGTTTCTTCAGTGCATTTGATCCGGATATTGTAAAAAGTATTGAATTGTACAAAAGTGCTATCCCCGAAAAATATGGCGGACGGCTATCTTCTATTTTAGATGTACAAATGAAAGACGGAAACTCTAAAAAATGGACAGGAGCTGCAGGTATTAGTCCACTAACCAGTAAGTTTTCTATAGAAGGCCCTTTGAATGATGGAAAAACATCTGTGATTATTGGAGGAAGAACTACTTATTCAAATTGGATTTTACATAGTTTACCTAATACTGCCTATAATAGAAGTGATGCTTCTTTTTATGACCTTAATCTTCATGTAACCCATACGATTAACTCAAAAAACTTTGTCTATTTAACAGGTTATTTAAGCAGGGATAATTTCAATTTCAATAATGATACTACTTATCAATATGGGAACTCCAGCGCCAATTTCAAATGGCGGCATATTTTTAATAATAAATTTTATGGCGTCATAACTGCTGGTATTGATCATTATCAGTATTCTGTGTCTAGTCAGTTCGTTCCCATTAATGGTTATACTTTGGGATTTGATATAAATCAGAAAAATTTTCGAGCTGATTTCAACTTTAAATTGAATGATAAACATGCATTAAATTTCGGACTAACTTCTACCAACTATTTGTTACATCCCGGTACTTATTCCCCAACAGGAAATCAATCATTAGTTGCACCAAATACAGTTCCCAAGGAGCAAGCGCTTGAATCAGCCATTTATTTAGGTGATACTTATTCGGTGAGCAATAAGTTTTCCTTAAATGCAGGCCTTCATTTTTCTGTTTACAATTATTTTGGACCGCAAAGTTTTAATCAATATCAACCTGGTGTTCCCAAATCGGTAAATACAATCATAGGCTCTATACAATATCCTGCAGGCAAAATCATCAAAACGTATATGGCTCCGGAGATACGTGTTTCGATGAAATATGAATTGTCTAATAATAGTTCCGTTAAACTTAGTTATAATACACTGGAGCAGTATATTCATATGTTATCGAATACAACAGCTATTTCGCCTACCGATATTTGGAAATTGAGTGATCCAAATATTCGACCACAAACAGGGGATCAAATTTCTCTAGGCTACTATAAAAATCTGAAAAATAATACGATTGAAGCATCTGTAGAAATTTATTATAAAAATATTGATGATTATTTAGATTATAAAAGTGGGGCGAGTTTGGTTTTAAATCATCATGTGGAAACCGAAGTGCTTAATAGCAAAGGAAAAGCTTATGGTATCGAATTATTAGTTAAGAAAACAGCAGGCAAATTAAATGGTTGGCTTAGTTATACTTTTTCACGCAGTTTCCTTAAAACAAATGATCCTTTTGCAGGAGAAAGCGTAAACAAAGGAAATTATTATCCAGCTGATTTTGATAAACCACATAGTGTGAATTTAATCGCTAATTATCAGTTTTCACATCGCATAAGTTTATCGGGCAATTTGGTATACAGCACTGGCAGACCAATTACTTTACCTCTAGCT
Organism: uncultured Bacteroidota bacterium; assembly: GCA_903825065.1. GTDB lineage: Bacteria > Bacteroidota > Bacteroidia > Chitinophagales > Chitinophagaceae > Sediminibacterium. The sequence continues at coordinate 4,070 of CAIJZG010000059.1, read as the reverse complement.
ACTTTCAATATTGGTGGAGCAACGTCGTTATACTACTCTGATAGAAATCAATTCAGGGTTCCAGATTATTTTAGATCAGATCTGTCAATCAACCTGGATGGCAATCATAAAATAAAACAAAAAATACATAGTTCCTGGTCTTTAGGAATTTATAATTTAACAGGCAGGCAGAACGCTTACTCGGTTTATTTTATCAATACAGGTGGACATGTGCAGGGATATCAGTTATCGATCTTTGGATCCATCATTCCATTTGTCACCTATAATTTAAAGTTTTGATCCGAATGAAACGAAATAGAAAAATATGGATACTGGCGGTGGCAATACTGATCATAAGTTTTATTGCTTGTGTAAAAAAGTATGATCCCCCAGCAATCAAAGCCTCTAATCGTTATCTAGTTGTTGATGGCGTGATTAATACTGGTGCGAATGGTATTACCACATTCAATATAAGTAGAAGCAGGAACCTGTCAGATACTGTTTCATTTATACCTGAATTAGGTGCTCATTTATCTATTATTTCTGCTGCCGGAAATACCTACCCAATGTTAGATACAAATAATACTGGTAAATATACAAGTGCTATATTAAACTTAACAATGAACGATCAATATGCGCTTGCCATTACCACTTCTGATGGGCATCTTTATCAATCTGCATTTGTAAGTCCTAAAGCAACAGCTCCTATTGATAGTGTAACCTGGAAACAAAGTGTTGTAAATAATGGTGTAACTATCAACGTTAGCACGCACGATCCTTCCAACTCCACACATTATTATCGTTGGGATTATTCAGAAACCTGGCAACATAACGCACCAGAGCAGGCTTATTGGGTATTAATAAATGGCATGGTAACACCATTAGGTGCAGACTTTACTAATGACCCCAATCAAACACATCAATGTTACACAACTGCACCCGCAAGCAATATTACAGTAGCTAATTCATTAGGGTTAAGTCAGGATGTAATTAGTTTTCAGCCCATCACTTTTATACCTTTTAATAATGAAAGGATTACCATCCGATATAGTATTTTAGTAAACCAATATGCGATTACTGAAGATGCTTATCAATATTGGTTGCTGGTTCAAAATAATTCGCAAACGCTAGGAAGTTTATTTGATCTACTTCCTTCACAGTTAAATAGTAATATACATAGTTTAAATTATCCTAGCGAACCTGTGATAGGCTTTATTTCTGCTTGCAGTGTTCAACAAAAGAGACTATTCATCACCAATGATCAAGTTGCTGGGAACTGGGTAAAAATTGAGCCACATAACGAATGCACCACAATTACCATTCCAACAGACCCTAATAATTTTGAAATATATAACTATGAAGACACCTCTTATACGCCCTGGTATTTTACAGGAAATAATATACCGTTTTTAATTATTGTAAAAAAAGAATGTGTGGATTGTAGAACACAGGGTGGTACAAATGCAAAACCATCATTCTGGTAAGGATATTTAAATAATAACATGTTAAAAAGAAAAACATATACAGTTAAAGTAAGTATCCTGATCATTTTTTTAATACTGATGAGGATGGTGGTATTCTCACAGGAAAAAACAAATGGTTCCATAGTAGCATCTTTCCAAAATTATCAAATAGACCATTTTCAGGAAAAAGTATTTATACATACCGATAAAAGTTTCTATTTGTCTGGAGAAACTATTTGGATGAAAGCTTATCTCACTGATGGTTTTTTTCACGCATTAAAGTCACTTAGTAAAGTTGTTTATATTGATATCCTTGATAGAAATCAAAACCCGGTATTAAGAACCAAAATAGCGATCAATGAATCAACTGGCGAAGCTTCTATATCTATCCCTAGTTCAATCCTTACAGGAAATTATTTATTAAGGGGGTATACTCAATGGATGAAAAATTTCGGAGCTGCATTTTATTACGAAGAGCCAATTACTATTGTAAATACATTACGTGAAACCGGAAAAACTGCTATCACCTCTAAAAATAAATCCTATGATATTCAATTTTTTCCCGAAGGCGGAACACTTTTATATGGGGTGAATTCGGTGATTGCATTTAAAGCAATTGACCAATACGAAACATCTGTTTCTTGTAAGGGATATATTTTAAATCAGAGAAATGATACAGTGGTCCAATTTAATTCTTTGAAATTTGGGATGGGCAATTTTGAATTAACTCCCAAGTTAGGTGATCAATATATTGCACATATACAAATAGGTGATTCCATTATTCAAAAACCAATTCCTCCAGTCAATAATGCAGGATATGTTCTAAAGCTTACTGATAATGATGATCAAAAAATAAATATTACAGTACATGCAACAGGTAATGCTTCTAATGAAACAATCAACTTATTTATTCATGCTGGTCAGATCTATAAGAACTTTCTAGCACATGAGATGAAAAATGGAGAAGTTATATTTACTGTTGACAAAAATACTTTAGCTGAAGGGATCTCACATTTTACCATTTTCAATAGTAAGGGGAAACCAGTTTGTGAAAGATTATATTTTAGAAAGCCCCAAAAGAAATTAGCCATTGATCTTTCTTCAAATAAGATAATCGCAGGCAAACGAGAAAAACTGTCAATATCATTGAGCACGCGAAATGAATTGTTACAGTTGGTAGCTGCTAATTTATCGATGTCTGTATTTTTGGTAGATTCATTGCAATCTGCCAATTCACAAACAGATATATTGAGTTATCTGTTACTAAGTTCAGATTTAAAAGGAAGTATTGAATCACCTGCGTTCTATTTAAATGATGATCCCAATACAGAAAAAGAAAGAGTAATTGCAACCGAAAACTTAATGTTGACGCAGGGTTGGTCTCGTTTTCGATGGGAAGACATTCAGACAGGAACCCAAAAGTTTTTTGAGTATTTGCCAGAAACAGAGGGTCCTCTTATTCGTGGAAAAATCACGCAAAAGAAAACAGGAGCAGCCGCGGATAAAATCATGGCCTATCTTTCTGTTCCAGGCACGCACTTCAAATTTTCAACTGCAATAAGTAACACAAATGGCGATATTACTTTTAATCCCGGCAATTATTATTCAGCATCAAAAGAGATCATTGTACAAACCAATAATAAAATAGACAGTAATTACCGGATAAACATTACTGACCCTTTTTCAGATAAAAATTCAGATACTAAGGTCCAACCATTTTATCTTCCACTCATTACTAAGAATAATCTTATAACTCGGAGCTTTGCTACACAGGTGGAACATAGTTTTGATCAAAAAGTTCCTGAAACTATTAATAATGATACCATCAATTTTTATGGCAATTCAGATAATAGTTATCAGCTGGATGCTTATACCAGATTTACATCGATGGAAGAAGTGATGAGAGAATATGTAAGCGAGGTAAGAGTAAAGCAAAGGGGCGGCCATTTTCAATTTAATATATGGAATAAAAAATTAAAACGATTTGATGAAGATGAGGCTTTATTACTAATGGATGGCGTTCCTGTTTTCAATACTAATAAAATGATTGCATTTGATCCATTGAAAATAAAACAGTTGGATGTGCTTTCTCAAACCAATATTACTGGAGGGCTTGTGAGTCATGGTATATTGAGTTATCACAGCTACCAAGGCGATCTAGCCAATTTTCCGCTAGATGCAAATGCATTGGTACTGGAATATGAAAGCATGCAAAAACACAGGGATTTTTATATACCCCAATACAATTCACCGGAACGGTATCAAAGTCGTTTGCCCGATATGAGAAATGTACTTTTTTGGGAACCCAATATTATGACCGATAAAACCGGTAAAAAAAATCTACAATTTTATACTTCAGACCTCCCAGGTAATTATGCAATTATTGTTCAGGGTATTAGCTTGGATGGAACGCCAGGATATTCGTTATTAATGGTGGAAACTAAATAAAGCGAATACTCGTTTTAAAAATATTAGGTATTCATGATTTGAACATTCCCATTTTTCCAATAATTGATTTTAGTAAGTCTTTGTTTGTTTTGATTTTATATTGTCTAAGCAAAACAAACAAATGGCTATGAATGTATAATTTCTTTTATGTATTTTCAATTCAGACAAATCATTAGCCAT
>CAIJZG010000058.1 GCA_903825065.1 uncultured Bacteroidota bacterium | reverse complement strand
GGCTATGAGTTAGCGCAACCGAGAGTTATTTATACTCAACCCACTGTTGTATATCAAGATCCAGTGATTTATTCTCAAACTACTACATCTCAAGTTATTGAATCAGTTCCTGCTGGATATCATAGTGAAGTCATATTAGATGGCAAATGTAATTGCTATCGCACAATATTAGTTCGAAATTAATAATAAGGAATTCATCATGAAAAAAATTATTGCGCTTCTTCTTTTATCTTCAGTCAATATTGCATTTGCAGAAGATATATTTGATGTAGCAAAAGTTGTTCGTATGACACCAAGATATCAAACTGTCTCAACACCCTCAAACCAATGTCAAACAGTAAGTGAAGTTGTGCCTAAAGAAAAATCAATTGCAGGATCTATTATAGGTGGTGTAGCGGGAGGAATTATTGGAAGTCAGATTGGCAAAGGAAGTGGCAGGGTTGCTGCTGGGGCAGTAGGTGCTGGTGTGGGCGCAATTGTAGGTGATCGTGTGCAAAATGATGGATCTTCAGAAGTTCGAAATGTTCAGCAATGCACCCAAGTTAAAACTTCACAACAAGTATTGGAAGGGTATGTAGCTACTCTCAGATATAACGGACATGAAACAGATGTATTTACTAACAATCAATATAACGTTGGTGATCGAGTTCGTGTAAGGGTTGGTGTTTCTTTAGATTAATCTAAAACCAATTTATATTAAGGCTATGCTACCATGCATGCCTCGTAATACCTCAATCATCAAATTAATGGAAAATCAATGAAATTATTAGTAGCAGCTACATTAGCAGCATCAATGGTATTACCGTTATCTTCTTTCGCTGAAGATGCAAAAACTCTTCAAGCAAAACAATCGATCGACATTAAAGCTGAATCAGCAGCAGTATGGGCAAAAGTAAGTAACTTTAATGATATGGGTGCATGGCATCCTGCAGTTAAAAAGACTGAAATCGTTTCTGGTAAAAATAATGAAAAGAATGCAGTGCGAGTTCTAACACTACAAGATGGTGGCACAATCAAAGAAAAACTTCATAACTATGATGCTAAAAAACAATCTTTTAAATATGAAATTTTAGAAGGTGTTTTACCAGTGTCTAAATATGTATCTACATTGAGCGTTGCACCTACTAAAAATGGTGTAACGACAGTGACATGGGAAAGTTCATTCAAACGTAAGGACTTATCCAAAACTCCAGCAAAAGGTCAAACAGATGAAGACGCAACAGGCACTATCAATGGTGTTTATAAAGGTGGTTTAGACAATCTTAAAAAGATTAGCGAAACTAAGTAATTAGTTTTAATTAAATAAACCCTGTTTAACTTTGTGTTGAACAGGGTTTTTTATTGTCTTTTAAAAGATATCTCCACACCCCTGATGACCACTACCAAAATTTTTAGGTTCTAAACACTCCACAAGGCAGATAAATGGAGAAATTGTCACAGAAAAACGATAGACAAATAAGGTTAATGCATTGATAATGCGTGCAATTTATGAATTTATACATTAAATCAAGGTTACTCAAAAGCAGTATTCATTGCTGCTTGGCTATTGCATTATTTTTTGCAACTATAAATGCTTTTGCTAATGAAGATATTTATGACCCTCTTGAAAACGTGAATCGTATTGTTTATAAGTTTAATGATGTTGTAGACAGTGCAACGCTTAAACCGATCGCTAAAACATACCAAAGCTACACCCCTGATTTCTTTCAACTAGGTGTATCAAACTTCTTTAATAACATTCGTGATTTCGTCACATTAGCGAACGAAGTATTTCAATTAAAACCTAGAGAAGCGTTTAACACTACGACTCGTATTACACTAAATTCAACCGTAGGTTTCTTCGGTGTTTTTGATGTTCATACAAAAGCAGGTGGTGAGCGAAGCTATGAAGATTTTGGACAAACATTAGGATGGTATGGAATTCCAAGTGGACCTTACCTTGTTTTGCCTATTCTTGGCCCGTCTAACATACGAGATGCCACAGGTTTTGTGGTCGATGAGGTTTATCCTTACGCCACTGATCCAATCGCACATATTCAAGACGATATTATTTACTATCCAATGATTGCAGGACAGACCATCGATATCAGAACAGGCCTTCTTGAAGAAACTGATATGAGAGATCAAGCATTTGATCCTTATGCTTATATGAGAGATAGTTATTTACAATATAGACAACACTTAATAAAAGACGAATACGACGAACTTAGAGCAAGCGAAACTACTATACAAAAATAGCTCTAAAAATCTTTATTATGAAAAAACTGTTTATAGCATTAATCGTTATTCTTTTAACTGGTTGTAATCAATTAAACGATCAAAAACTTCTCTGCTCAGGTGATGTAGATAAAGAGGTTGCGGGTGAGAAATCAACTCAAAAAAATCAATATGTCATTTTAAAGATTAAAGATGACAATCTTAGAATTGGTAAAAACAATCAATTTATAAAGGAATGGGTAAAAGTCTGTGAAAAAGGTAGTCACCCCTTGGCCACTAAAGAACAACTTTATTTCAATATTAAAACTTGTGATGCTCACAATGAGGCTGCTAAGTTAATTTTTGAGGGCACTTACAATTTCTCATCAAAAAAACTTAACGTTAAACAAGTTGAAGAGAATGTGAGTTTAGATGGCGATTTCACCTGCGAAACTTCGAACTTAAGTCAAAAAGACTATAAAAAATAAGTTATTTAGATTTCTTTGCTTTTTTATTGTTAGGTAGTTCTGAAATATGTTTTATACCTAAGAGAGAAGACAAGATCTTTTCTAAGCTTCCACCAATTGTAAGTATAAAAATAATAAATCCTAGCGATATTGCGCCTAGTAATATAGCGCCTGCTCCAAAACAAGCACCAAGCAGACCACATATCCATATACTTGCAGCTGTAGTTAATCCATGAACAGATTGCGTATTATTTTCTTTAATGATCACGCCGGCAGATAAAAAGCCTATACCTGTGATCACACCTTGAAGCACTCGGCTGATTACCTCAGCATTATTAGGTTGAATCGTGTCTATCAATAAAACAATCGCAGCTGATCCTATGGAAACTAGACTATGTGTTCTTATACCTGCTGACTTATGATGAATCCAGCGATTAAGACCCAAAATAATGCCTGAAGCTAAAGCTAGGCTTAATCGAAGTAGAGTTTCATTAATAGGCATAGTGAATTCCATAGTCAAACAATTTTACATGGAATCACAGCATCTTCATCAAACCAATAGACTGCACACATCCTATGGTATCCATCAGCAATAATGACTTTGCCATTTGTTTTGTCTCGCACGAGTAGCAATGGC
>CAIJZG010000057.1 GCA_903825065.1 uncultured Bacteroidota bacterium | reverse complement strand
GATTCAACTTTATTAAGGGGCATTGGATTAAGCAATAACAAAGTAAGTTATATTTTAAATGTAGCGAGTTTTTGTATCGAACACAACATCACGGATAAGAAACTACAGAAAATGGATAACGAATCCATTTTTGAATTGCTTACACAAATAAAAGGTGTTGGTAGATGGACCGTAGAAATGTTACTGATGTTTTCTCTGTGCAGAGAGGATGTTTTTGCAGTAGATGACCTGGGAATTCAACAAGCCATGATAAGGTTATATAAATTAGATAATTCAGATAAGAAAGCTTTTAAAGATAAAATGCTTTTATTATCAGAAAAATGGAGCCCTTATAGAACTTATGCTTGTATGCATTTATGGCAATGGAAGGATGATAAATAATACTAGGCAGAATTTCTGGCAGCATTAATTACTCCGAACATACTTCGTGTAACTAGTTTTTCATAAACGGGTTTCAAAGTTTCATCTACTTCTTCATTATGCAATTTATTTAAGGCATATTGTTGAATAGTAAGAAGAGGCAATACAATTTTATCTCTCATTTGAATAGATGCCTTACCAGCTTTATCGTCTTCCATCAATGAAGTTGCATCTGCTAATTCCAATACTAATTTTGTAGTAAGATCAAATTCGGTTTTTATGATTTCCCAAACAGGTCCAAATTGTGGATCTTTCTTCACATATTCTGTAAGTGGGAAAAATGATTTGAGCATACTCATCATGCTATTATCTATCAATGTACGGAAGAACAATACATTGCGAAACATGGCTTTAGTATCATTCCATAAACCTCTTTCTTTCATTTGTTGTAAAGCAGTTCCAACCCCAAAGAACCCAGGTACATTTTGTTTTAATTGGCTCCAGCTACCAACAAATGGGATTGCTCTTAAATCTTCGAACCGCAATCCACCACTGTTGCCTCGTTTCGCCGGGCGACTTGCTATATTACTTTTGCTATAATAATTCAACGGGCTAAACTGTTGCATATAAGCTAAGAATAGCGGGTGGGTTTTAAACCCCTGATAAGCTGCATGGCTAATCTTTCCTAATTCTTCCATCAAGAATCTATCGTGCTGAGAAATTTGAATACGGGAATCGGAAAACAATTCATTACTTAATCCAGCACTTAATAATTGTTCTAAATTATACTGAGAAGACTCAATAGTACCGAAATTTGAAGTGATTGTTTGGCCTTGAATAGTCAATTGAATTTCTTCATTTTCAATATTTGATCCGAGAGATGAATAGAATTTATGAGTTTTGCCCCCACCACGAGATGGAGGTCCGCCACGGCCATCAAAAAATTTAGCTTTCACATTGTATTTGCGGGAAATGGCAGTTAGGTTTTCTTTAGCAGTATAGATACTCCAGTTAGCCTGCAAGTAACCACCATCTTTAGTACCATCGCTAAATCCAAGCATAATAGTTTGATGATTGTTGCGTAATAGTAAATGTTCTTTATATTCTGGCAGGGTATACAAAAGTTCCATGGTGCTTTCGGCCTGATCTAAATCATCTATAGTCTCAAATAAAGGAACAATATCAATCATCATTCGACTTCTTTCCCATCCGCAGATTCTAAGCAAGGCATATACTTCCATCATATTTACAATACCCTGACAATTGCTGATTACATAGCGATGACAACCTTCCTCACCATTTTCTTTTTGAATGGTTTTGATGGCATACATACTTTCTAAAGTATCTCTGCTAATAATATCATCAATAGTAGTCGGGTCGATTGTAGTATCAATTTTTGAGAGAGCTTCAATTTTATCAGAAGTATTTAGTGAAGTATAATTTTCAGGAAGAATAGCTGGTTTTCCTTTTGCTTTTAATTCATAGTTGATTTGTAAAATCACCGCTGTATGAATGCGACTATCCTGACGAATATCAAGCGAAGCGAAATGGGTTCCAAATATTTTTACTTTGTGAATCAAACTATCTAATCTGTTTAGATATAAAGAATGATGATCTTTGATCAACAAAGCACGGGCCGAATAAAGTTCTTTAATAAGTTCTTCTTTTTTTATGCGCTTACTAGCTTCAGGACGAAACACATTTTCATACAATTGTTGCTCTAATTGAGCAATGATTTGGTCAACACCTGTGAATGTTAAACGACGTTTTAGTTTACGAATGTCGCGATAATAACAGACTACAATAGCACTTCTTAATGCATCAGCAACTTTTAATGTTGTAGGCCCGTTAACAAAAGGATTTCCATCCCGATCACCCCCAGGCCAGAACCCAAGTTCGATAAAAGGATTTTCTCCGTCATAACTATTATCAAAAACTTCACGATTGATAAAGTTGTAAATATTTCCAATGGAAGGATATAAAATATTTTCTAAGTACCACATCAAATTCACAGCTTCATCTAATGGAGTTGGCTGTTTTTTATTGAAAAAAGGAGTGATGCCGAGTTGTTGAATATATGCGTTAATGGTATGAAAATCGTTTTTCCCGATTGCTTCATTCATATCGTGAATAATACCCAGAACACTGCCTGGGTAGAACTGAGTTGGGTGAGCAGTAAGTACTACCCGTACTTTAAATTTTTTTAATTTGCTTTTTAAAACCTGCGTCTTTCCGGCAAAATTGGTTTCATTAATTAAGCTTTTTAAACTCCCTGGACCCTCTACATTGTTTACTGTTTCAAATGCGGCATCTTCAATTGCATCGAATAATACGATTTGACGTTCAATATATTGTACAAATTTAAACAGGCGGGCCACCTTATCAGCTTCATCTTTCGCATTTGTATGTTGTGTAAAAAAGTGATCTACAATCTGCATGGGTGTTTTTGAATCAGCATAACCATCTATACAAGCTTGCAATAAAATGGGTAAGAGGGCACCAACATTGGCGATCCCTGAAAAAGGTAGCGCAGAAAACAAACTATTATAAATGGTGTATTTATCTGTTACGTTGCGCTTGAAATTGATAATATATTCTGAAGAAGGCATAGTCTATTTGAGCAACTAAGATAATTTATTTTACTAAAAAATCGTCATGAAATTATCGTGAAATTCAAATCTGGCCTGATTTACAGGCTAATGACCGTTAGTTATATAATATTTTTATAT
>CAIJZG010000056.1 GCA_903825065.1 uncultured Bacteroidota bacterium | reverse complement strand
CCAGCATTTGGTCTTATATTTATAGCGATGCTTATCATAAGCAATACATAGTGCTTTAAATTACTATCATTAATTATCGATATTAAATATTTAATTATTAATATACCACAAAGAGCAGCACAAATATTACCTCTCTCAAAGCTAAAGTAAAATGGATATGAAAAAATTATAATTAAGAATGCACTTATTCTACAAATATTATCACTGAATAAATTTATGCTTTTATAAATAAAGTATAATAAACATAAATAAAGTACTATATAAATAATTAATGGGCTAATAAAATGTGCTAATCTTAAGGATATTAAATAAAACAAGACTGCAACCGGTGTATTATGAAAATGAGTTAAATGATCCTCAAATCTTAGACCTGATATACCTTCATAGGGATTGTGAGTCTTATAGTTTTCAAATAAGAGCTTCAAACCCCACATGTTATCAATTTTAGCATTACTTGCACCAGGGTATGATAATATTGTTTTAATATAGTCCGCAAATAAATCATTATTTGTTATCTTATTCTTAATTATATCAATGGGTGCGTATGCTGCTACTGATACAATACAGTTTGATATTTCTGAATTCGTAAAATTAAATATAATAACAAAAAGTAGTGCGCAAATTAATACCGCTCTTTTATTTTCCATACATTCAAACAAATGTATTTAAATATATTTTACAATAAAAATTTATCTGAAGCATTTTAATTTGTTTTTACCTGATAGAAGGCGAGGTTCCCCCGAATTAACGGACACGGTTTAGGTTATACAAGCTATATAACCTATCGCGAAAAACCAAAGTTTAATCAGAGAAAGATTTCAACATTATGATAAGGCATTTAAGACACAGCCGGAAATCCTGTGGGTCAATGCGGAATAACGCCAGAAATGACCGCAAAAGAGCAAGGAGTTAGCGTATTTTGGGGGATGAGACATGAAAGAGATTAAATAAACTGAAGTAGAACGTGAGCTTACAACGCTCGCAGAAGATAAAGCTGAACAAGTTTGTACCAAAAAAGAACTAGCTCGAATTTAAGTGTCAAATGGAGTGAAACTTTGTCTAGATTTTTGATTTTGTATATTATGTTTTCATGAACGAGAACAAATTCCTATAAGTAACTGACTGTATATACTAACATGAACCACCTCAGAGATCGCTATCCAAATAACTCACAACTAAACCGTGTCTGTCAATTCGGGGGAATCTCAAAATTTATACGTTTTTCTTCAATTACAAGCGGGCGTTTATTTAATTTTGTATAAATAGCTCCAATATATTCGCCTACAATTCCAATAAAAAATAATTGCACAGAGGCTGCAAAGAACACACCAACAGTAATTGGAGCCAGTCCTAAACTAAACTCTTTCCAATGTAGTAGTTTTAAGCATAGATAAATTAACCCTATCACCGAAAATAAAGTTGCAAGTATAAAGCCGAGTATAGATGCCAATCTTAGTGGTATTTTAGTGTGATTTGTAAAACCTAGCATAGCTATATCAAAGAGTGTGTAGAAGTTGTTTTTCGAGAATCCTCTTTTTCTGAGTGGTTGAGTAAAGGGTATTTTTGCTACTGGATAACCTAATTCAGAAATCATGCCACGATGATAAGGGTATGGATCATCCATTTTCCTACAGTTTTCTATTACTTCCTTGTCATAAAGTCCAAAGCCAGTGAAATTTTTGAGTAAATCTAAGTCTGATAATTTGCTAATTAGCTCATAATATAATTTTCTTGCCATAAAAAAAAGGATCGATTCTTTACTTTTATTTTTTATTGCAGCTACCACTTTCCAACCCTCTTTCCATTTAGTAATAAACTGTTCAGTTATCTCTGGAGGATCTTGTAGATCAGAAGCGAGGTATATAATAGCATCTCCAGTAGCTTGCATCATAGCATAATATGGTGATCTTATATGACCAAAATTTCTAACATTTAGTATTACTTTTAACCTTGGTTCTAATGTAGCTATGTTGGTTAGTATTTCTGCTGATTTGTCTGTAGATTTATTATCTATTATAATATATTCAAAATCAAATTCTGGAAATTTAGTGCACACTTTAAAAACACGATTTACCAATTCTTCTATATTTTCTTCTTCATTATAGCACCCACTAACAAATGATATTTTCTTCATTTCGTAAAATATTATAATTATATTATGATTTTTATCTTTTCACGGTTCTAACTCATCTTTTCAGTTTAATTCTGATACTGCAAATATTAGCTGAAGTTAATGTTGTCATTCTAAACTATGAATCTAGCATATCCATATTTCATTTACATAGTTATTTCATGATTTTAAATCCAGAAAACATCAAATCTGAAATTTTGCGTTTAACTCGCGAATATTCCAAACTCGTTCACAAGGCTAATAGGCCTGGAGTTGAGCATGCTTTAGAATTTATACCTGGCATCACAACTATACCTTATGCCGGGCGAGTTTTTACGGAAAATGAAGTTGAGGCTGCTGTAGGTGCCATACTTGATTTTTGGCTGACTTTAGGGCCCGAAGGAGAAGCTTTTGAAAAAGAGTTAGCTCAGTTTCTTGGAGTTAAATATTCATTATTAGTTAATTCTGGTTCATCAGCAAACTTGATAGCTATTGCGGCACTTACAACCCATAAGCTTCCCGCTCATAAACGCATTCATGTAGGTGATGAAGTAATCACTGTAGCTGCTGGTTTTCCTACTACAGTATCTCCGATTATTCAGGTAGGTGCTATCCCTGTTTTTATTGATAATGACCCTAGTACCGGGAACGTCCAGCTTGATAAATTAGAAGATGCGTTCGTTCCAGGCAAGACTAAGGCTGTAATGATAGCGCATGCGCTAGGTAACCCCTTTGATTTAGGCGCTATTCTTGAATTCTGCAAATCTCATGACCTTTGGTTGATTGAAGACAATTGTGATGCTTTGGGCTGTACTTATACGATGCCTAAACCAAGAGCCGCTTCATTTGGTTTAACTGAAAACTCTCCTGGCCTTATAAGTGACCCTGGATTCATAACCCGCTATACAGGAACATGGGGTGATATCTCTACTCAATCGTTTTATCCACCTCACCATTTAACCATGGGGGAAGGTGGAGCTGTGAACATTATATCTAAACCACCACTTAAGAGCTATGCTGAAAGTTTCCGTGATTGGGGTCGGGACTGTTGGTGTGCTTCTGGAAAGGATGATACCTGTGGCAAGCGCTTTATCTGGCAGCTAGGTGAGTTACCCAAGGGATATGACCATAAGTACATATATAGCCATTTGGGATATAATTTAAATCCCTTAGATCCTCAGGCTGCTATTGGAAGGCAACAACTTAAAAAGCTGCCTTCTTTTATTCCGGCACGTAAGGATAATT
>CAIJZG010000055.1 GCA_903825065.1 uncultured Bacteroidota bacterium | reverse complement strand
TTGCAAAAAATACTGTGAGTGATTATCACGAATTAGAAACAGAACGCCAGAGTTCTGTTTTTTCTTCTTTAATGCATACTGTATGGCGCGATTATAAAATAAATATTATCGATACCCCAGGCTATGACGATTTTTCGGGCGAATTAATCAGTGCCTTGCGGGTAGCCGATACTGGCTTGCTGATTCTAAATGCTGCAGTAGGAGTAGAAGTTGGAACCGATGTAATTTGGGAATACACCGATAATTTTAAAACTCCCACAGTTTTTGTGGTAAATCAAATCGACAAAGAAGCAGCTGATTTTGATAAAACTTTACAAGAAGCAAAAAATCATTTTGGTACTAATGTAGTAGCTGTTCAGTTTCCGGTACAAACAGGATCTAAATTTAATGCCATAGTGGATGTTTTAAATATGGTCATGTATCAATACGGACCTGAGGGAGGTAAGCCTTCAAAAGAACCCATTCCCAATCATTTAAAAGAAAGAGCAGATCTATTACACAAAGAATTAGTTGAAACAATTGCTGCTAACGATGAAGGACTCATGGAAAAATATTTTGAGTTGGGCGAATTAGACGAGAATGATATGAAAGAAGGCTTGCATAAATCCATGATTCGTCACGATATATTTCCCCTCTTCTGTGCTTCTGCAGAAAAAAATATGGGAAGCGGAAGGATCATGGGATTTATAGATAATGTTTGTCCTTCCGCTAATGAAATGCCACCTCAAAAAACTGTATCAGGAAAATTATTGCCCTGTGATCCGAAGGGTCCTGCTTGTATTTTTATTTTTAAAACTATTACTGAACCTCATATCGGTGAGCTGAGTTTATTTAAAGTATTCAGCGGTACTATAAAAGCTGGCTGCGAACTAGTAAACGAAAACACAGGTGTTATAGAACAGTTGAATCAACTACTATTGTTAGAAGGACATAGTCGTATTCCGGTAAACGAATTAGTTGCTGGAGATATCGGCGCTACTTTAAAACTTCGATCAACACATGTAAATAACACATTGCATGATAAGGGTGCGAATATTGAATTGCAACCCATTCAATTTCCTAAACCAAATGTTACCGTTGCTATTGCTGCAGTTAATAAAGGAGAAGATGAAAAACTATCTCAGGTATTACATACATTAATTACTGAAGACGCAACTGTCCGATTTGAAGTATCTCCTGAATTGAAACAAATCTTATTGCATTGCCAAGGTGAATTACACTTACAAGTAATTCAATGGAAAATAGCACATATTCATAAGCTAGAAATTACCATCGACAAACCAAAAATTCCATACAGAGAAACCATCCGAAAAAAAGCGGAATCTACTTATCGCCATAAAAAACAAAGTGGTGGAGCTGGACAATTTGGAGAAGTTTTCATGTTAGTGGAACCTTGGTACGAAGGAATTCCTGATCCTCCTGGTTTACACGTGAGAGGAAGAGATGAAATTAATCTCGATTGGGGAGGTAAGCTGGTATATCTCAATTGTATTGTTGGCGGAGCCATTGATACGCGTTTCCTGCCTGCTATCTTAAAAGGCATCATGGAAAAAATGCATAACGGACCCATCACGGGTTCTTATGTGAGAGATGTACGCGTTAGTGTGTATGATGGAAAAATGCACCCTGTTGATAGCAATGATATTTCATTTAAAATTGCCGGGCTACATGCCTTTCGCGCCGCTTTTAAAGATGCCGATCCACAATTGCTCGAACCCATTTATCAAGTAGAAATTTCATGTCCTGATGACCAGGTAGGTGCTGTGATGGGCGATCTGCAAACCCGTATGGCGTTGGTAGAAGGGATGGAAGCAGAAGGACATTTCCAGAAAATAACAGCAAAAGTGCCTCTTGCACAAATGCACCAGTACTCTTCATCGCTCAGAAGTTTAACACAAGGGCGTGCAAGATTTAATATGCAATTTGCTTCTTATGCACCTGTTGCTTTTGAGGTTCAAAAAAAATTAATGGACGCTTATAGTAAACATGATATAGATAAAGAATAATTTTTTGAGGAAGAACCTACCACTCTTCCTCTTTCTTTTGTTTTACTTTTTACTTATTCCTTCTATTTGTATCTTGAGTTATCTATCATTTGATAAATCGATCAAGATGCTATTCAAAAAAATTCTCCCCGCTTTATTTTTCTCTTTACTTCTTTTAAGCAACACAAACATTCAAGCACAACCTTTTTCAAATGGATATTTTAATGCGATGAAGTATCGCATGATTGGTCCACATAGAGGCGGCAGAACAGTAGGTGCTGTGGGCGTTCCATCTCAACCTAATGTATTTTATATTGGGGTGAATAATGGAGGTGTATGGAAAAGTAACGACTACGGTCGTGTATGGAAACCCATCTTTGATCAGATGCCCACAGGCTCTGTTGGAGATATCGCGGTTTCAGAATCTAATCCTAATGTTGTTTATGTAGGATGTGGCGAAGGTATTCAACGCCCAGATCTCTCCGTGGGTGATGGCGTTTATAAATCATCGGATGCAGGTAAAACCTGGACTAATATGGGTTTGAGAGATGGTCAGCAGATTGGCGACATTATTATTGATCCCAAAGATGAAAACAGAATTTTTGTAGCTGTATTAGGTCATCCCTATGGACCCAATACCGAACGAGGTGTGTATAGAAGCTTAGATGGAGGAAAAAACTGGGAACGCGTGTTGTATAAAGATGAAAATACTGGTGCCATCCAAGTAAACTTTGATCCAAATAATTCCAATATTATATACGCAGATCTTTGGGCTGGTCGTCAGGGACCCTGGGAAAACGGTGCTTGGAATGGGAAAGAGAGTGGCTTGTTTAAATCTACCGATGGTGGAACCACCTGGAAAAAACTAACAAAAGGTTTACCAACACCCGAGCAAGGATTGGGAAGAATTGGATTTACCATTGCACCAACAAATAGCAATCGTTTATATGCGACAGTAGATGCTGGACATTATGGAGGCATTTATAGAAGTGATGATGCTGGTGAAAACTGGACACTTGCAAATCCCGATGGAAGATTCTGGGGCAGAGGAAGCGACTTTGCTGAAATTAAAGTAGATCCTACTAATGCTGATATTGTATTTAGTGCCAATGTGGTGGTTTGGAAATCTACTGATGGTGCTAAAACATGGACTGGTTTTCGTGGTGCACCGGGTGGGGATGATTATCATCGTATTTGGATAAATCCAAACAATCCTCAAATCATGTTAATTGCATTAGATCAAGGGGGCATTGTAACAGTTAATGGCGGAGAAACTTTCTCTTCCTGGTATAATCAACCTACAGCTCAGTTTTATCACGTGAGTACTGATAATGATTTCCCTTATAATGTATATGGAGGACAACAGGAAAGTGGCTCAGTCGGAATTTCTTCGAGAGGTAACGATGGACAAATTGGTTTACGCGAATGGCATCCTGTAGGAGTAGAAGAATATGGATATGTAGCAGCAGATCCGCTTGATCCAAATATTATTTACGGTGGAAAGATTACTAAGTATGATAAAAGAACTGGACAAGTTCAAAATATTGCACCTGAAGCAGTTCGAAGTGGTAAATATCGTTTTGTTAGAACAGCGCCCGTTTTATTTTCACCCATCGATCCAAAAACACTATACTTCGCAGGTAATGTAATTTTCAAAACAAATAATGGTGGAAATAGTTGGGAAGTAATTAGTCCTGATTTAACTAGAGAAGCATGGGATATCCCAACAAGCGTTGGGATTTATACTAATGAAGAGATGAAAAAAATGCCACGCCGCGGTGTCGTTTATACCGTAGCTCCTTCTTATAAAGATATCAATACAATTTGGGCAGGAACTGATGATGGATATATTCAAGTAACTAGAGATGCTGGTAAAACATGGAAGAACGTAACGCCCGATGTGATCACTTCTTGGAGTAAGATTTCACTAATGGACGCTAGTCACTTCGATGTAAATACAGCGTATGCTGCAGTTAACAGAATTCGTTGCGACGATATGCATCCTTATGCTTATAAAACTACTGATGGTGGAAAAACATGGAAACTAATTACAAAGGGATTGCCTTATAATGAACCGATCAATGTGGTAAGGGAAGATCCGAATCGCAAAGGATTATTATTTGCAGGATCAGAAAATGCAGTTTACGTCTCTTTTGATGATGGAGAAAATTGGCAGTCTCTAAAATTAAATATGCCACCTACTTCTATTAGAGATTTAGTAATTAAAGATGATGACCTTGTTATTGGAACTCACGGAAGAGGCTTTTGGATATTAGATGATATTACTTCATTAAGACAAATGAGCTCTAGTTTGGCTGCTGAAAAAACAATTCTCTTTAAACCACAACAAGCCATGCGCATTCGTTGGAATATGAATACAGACACTCCAATGCCGCAAGAAGAACCGGGTGGAGAAAATCCGCCAGATGGTGCCATATTTAATTATTATCTATCAGAAAAATCAACAAGTGAAGTAACACTTGAGGTATTTGATGCAGCAGGAAAATCTGTTCGAAAATATAGTAGTAGGGATACACTTTATAAAATACCAGAGGTAAATATTCCTTTGTATTGGATCCGTCCACAACAAATACTTTCATCTGAAGCTGGCTCACATCGTTTCCTTTGGGATATGCATTTTACTCCATTAAATGAGCCGGCATCTTATCCAATGACAGCCATCTATCAGAACACAGCACCTGCGGCAACATCTCCATGGGTATTACCAGGAAATTATATCGTGAAGCTTACTGTAAATGGAAAAACAGTTAGTCAGCCTTTTACAATTAAAATGGATCCTCGTGTAAAAACCAGTCTGGCAGATTTACAAAAACAATTTACGCTTTCAATGATATGTTATGAGGGCCGCATCAAAGCAAAAGCTATTGGCGCCAAATCATTAGAATCTAAATTTGCAAGTCTCTTAGATCAAATACAAGAAACAGAAATGATACCCACTACACAGTTAACATTGGCAGTAAAACAAGTGAGTGAACAATTGGAGCAATTGATAAAAAAATAAGGAACCTCCCCGCACATCGCTAAGCAGCTCGGGCTACCCTTCTTATTCGCAAGCGAACAGGAGGGGTACTTTACATTTCTAATATGCATAAAACCGTTTTAACCGCGTCACCTGTGTTCTATTCATTTCCAATAAATGAATATATCAACTCTTCGATTTAAATCCTTTTTCTCAAAGCGTCTAGAAATTCCCTCCCCTCGAACTGAAATAATTTTTGGATCGATTCCTATTTCTTCTACTAATAGTTTAATGGCAGAAGCTGCTCTATTTTTCGATAATTCAAAATTATGTTCTTCGGTTCCAAGGTCGTCCGTATAACCAATCACTTCCAATTTTTCTATATCCTCTTTTTTATCTGTAAGCACACTTAGCATTTTTCTAACCGATTTATCAGTGATTCTAGAATCATCCAATGCAAATTGGATACTATTTATACTAATCGTATCAACAAGATGAAAAGTTTTACTTATTAATGTATCATTAGAATTGATGGCAGGTAAATTTATTATCGCAGTTTTTAATGGTTCTATTTTTGAGTGTCTTCTCTTAAGTGCGTATAATGAATCCTTAATAAACAAATTAATGCTACAGGGCGAATTCTTATCGCAATTGATCTCAATATCATCAACTAAAATAGAAATGGGTTGTATATCATGATGTCTTTTTAAAAAGATATCGCTATTCTTTTCTTTCGAAAAATTTCCAATAACTAAAATAGAAGCTGTATCAGAAACAGTGATTTCTTTATTGATTAAAAACCATCCATTTTTTATAGATTTTATTTTGGCATCAAGAAAACCTATAAAGTTTAATGGTTGCAACAAAGTGTCTTTACTGGCATTGATAAAATGATTTGTAAACCAAAAACCTATATCACTTAAATTAGGATTACCCCAAGGAGCAGAAACCTTAAATGAAATATTGTATTTATTTCCGGGTACGATGTTGCACATTAATTTGGTTTCCCAATAATCCCTGGTACTATCTTGTTCTCCTGCGGCTAATAAATTAAAATGATGTATGCCACTCGCAGAAATCGTTTTTTCATTGCTTCCTGGATTTAGATAACCAACTGGGTCTGCTTTAAAATAAAACCATCCGGCCGGACTACACTTTGCATTATGTTCATCGCAAATGTTTACATCTTCCAGATTGCTATTTATTACAATATTCTGCCCATAAATAGCAGAACCGGCAATGAGCCCAAAAAGAAAAAGGGAAATGTATTTCATGGGTATAATAGCAATATTACTTAACACTAAGTTCAGCTAATTTGCGAAATCGGAATGCAGAAATAGAATTCAGAACCAGAACCCTTTACACTGTTAAAACCAACTTTCCCATGGTGTAGCTCCACAATTTTTTTAACGATGGCTAATCCAAGACCGCTTTTACTTTCATTGTTTGTTGGTCGGTTAGGTGTGGTAGAAAATGCATGGTATAAAATGTCATGATACTCCTCATCAATTCCCATACCCTCATCTTTCACCAAGGTTTTTACATATTTTCCATTAGTGTCATCTTCTTTATAGTCTACATATATTACAATATGACTATCCTCTGGTGAATATTTAATTGCATTGTTGATCAAATTGTTCATTACTTGTACCAATCTACTCTTATCAAATTCAACTTCCAGAGTCGGAACATTACTTTGGAAAAGAATGGTTTGCTTTTTGGTTGTGGCCAAATGATTATTGATCAGCAGATTATCTTTTACAAATTGAATATAATCCTCTTTTAAAAAGTTCATCTCTACTTTTCCAGATCTGATCTGGCTGATATTTAAAGTATTATTCAAGATCAATAATGAGTTACTAGCAGACACTTGAATAATTTCAACCCATTCTTTCGATTCTTTTGTCAGATACTCATCTTCCACTAAAAAATCAGAGATCATTTTAATGGATGCCACCGGATTTCTAATATCATGCGCAGCCATAGCTATAAACTTATTCAATTCAAGATTCGTTTTCTCTAATTCCGCTTTCTGCTTTAGGATTGTTTCCTTTTGAATTTTTTCTAAATAAAAAGTATGAGTACCTATTGAAGTTAATATAGAAATGATAATTCTAAAACTACTGGTAATTAACGCAGCAATATCATTGGTAAACTTATGATTTGCCAAGTCGCCATATTCCCAAAATATATTGGTTAAAGCGCAAAAAAGGATGGCACCAGAAAATTTTACATCATCCTGGTAAGAAAAGAAGATGATGACGGCAATAAATAGTAAGCCATTAATATCCCCGAACTGTACATAGTAATTGATAATGCTTAATATAATCAGCATTAAAATACTTAAGATAATTCGGTTTTTGCTTGTTATCAGCATATGAATAATTCTATGAGGGGGATATCATTAATCTTTAAAGGAGTACAAATTTCGACTCAATTTATTATATAACTCGAGAAAAATAAGCAATTTATAGCAGAAAATAGGAGTTTACTTCTTGATTTTCAGATTAATCTATTTCATTTCGAATAATTCCTTTTGAAGCCTAAACATATCGTCCCTTAATCTTGCAGCTTCAATAAAGTCTAAGTCTCTCGCAGCCTTCTCCATTTCTTTTTTTGTTTTACTAATTGCTCTTTCAATTTGTGGAATGGTCTTATATACTTCTTGTTCTTCTGCTGCCTTTGTCGCCACCAATTGTGCATCCTGCTGCAAAGCATATGGATTAGAAGGATCATAGCCTTTTATGTCCAATACCGATCCTTGTGCAAATACCTGTTCCCTGCTTTTTATAATAGTTGTTGGAGTAATATTATGTTCTATATTGTAAGCAATCTGTTTTTCTCTTCTTCTACTAGTTTCATCAATGGTTCTTTGCATACTTTCCGTCATCTTATCCGCATAAAATATTACAAAGCCATCTACATTTCTAGCTGCTCTACCTGCAGTTTGGGTTAATGATTTTTCATTACGCAAAAATCCTTCCTTGTCTGCATCCAGAATAGCCACCAATGATACTTCGGGTAAATCCAGGCCCTCCCTCAAAAGATTAACACCCACTAACACATCAATTTCTCCTAAACGCAATTGCCTTAATATCTCTACTCTTTCCAAAGTATCTACATCACTATGTATGTATTTTGATTTGATATTAATCCGTCCAAGATATTTATCCATTTCCTCAGCCATTCGTTTAGTTAGTGTAGTAACTAAAACACGATCACCTTTTTTTACAGTTTTATCTATTTCGTCCAATAAATCATCAATCTGATTCACACTCGGTCTGATCTGAATTGGCGGATCTAACAAACCAGTAGGTCTTACAACTTGCTCCACTACCACACCACCTGTTTTTTCCAGTTCATAATCCCCTGGTGTGGCACTTACAAAAATAGTTTGTCCTGTTAATGCTTCAAATTCATTAAAATTTAATGGTCGATTATCCATGGCGCTTGGTAATCTAAATCCATATTCTACCAATACTAATTTTCTACTTCTATCACCACCATACATTCCAGCAACTTGAGGAATGGTTTGATGACTTTCATCCACCACCAATAAAAAATCTTTAGGGAAATAATCCAACAAACAGAATGGTCTTGTACCGGGTTTTCTACGATCGAAGAAACGTGAATAGTTTTCAATCCCATTGCAATAACCCAATTCACGAATCATTTCAATATCGTATTCCACACGTTCTTTTAATCGTTGTGCTTCAATGAATTTTCCAGTGCTTTTAAAATATTCAACCTGTGCCATCATTTCATCCTGTATCTCGTGCATCACTTGTAAAATCATTTCTTTTGGCGCTAAATACAATGTGGCAGGAAATATAGCAGCAGTATCCATCAATCCAATACGCTTACTGGTAGCGGTTTCTATACTTTCTATTTCTTCAATTTCGTCACCAAAAAAAGTAACCCGATATCCAAAATCAACATAAGGAAGATTGATATCTACTGTTTCACCTTTTACTCGAAACGTTCCTCTTCCAAATTCTCCTTGCGATCGATTGTATAAAGAATTTACAAGAGCATGCAAAAATCCTTGTCTTGAAATTACTTGTCCTTTCTGGATCCTAATAATACCATTTTCATATTCAGTAGGATTTCCCATTCCATAAATACAACTCACGCTCGCTACCACAATGATATCTCTTCTCCCACTTAATAATTGTGAAGTTGCCTGTAAACGTAATTTGTCAAGCTCTTCATTAATACTCAAATCTTTTTCGATATAAGTGCCCGTAACTGGCATATAAGCTTCGGGCTGATAGTAATCGTAATAACTTACAAAATATCCAACTGCATTTTCTGGAAAAAACTGTTTGAACTCACCATACAACTGTGCCACTAATGTTTTATTATGCGTAAGAACCAGTGTAGGTCTTTGTGTATTTTGTATTAAATTAGCGATCGTAAAGGTTTTACCGCTCCCTGTAACACCTAATAGAGTTTGATACTGTTCACCATCATTTACATTATCGGTCAACTGCTTAATTGCAGAAGGCTGATCGCCTGCCGGTGAATAAGGAGCATGTAATTGAAAGGGCATAATCTAGAATTGGACACCTAAGTTAAATCGGTAATAATTCTAATCAAAGAAAATCATAAGGGCTACCCCGATCTCTCAAAATAGCCCTGTATAATCATCGTGCCGGGGTCACGACATTACCTGTCTAGCCTCTTTACATATACTAGACTATTTATGTCTTTTATTGAACCATCGTTGTTGAACAAAAACAACAGCCATTTACACGCTAGTGGTTAGAAAACACCTTTTCAATAGTATTTGTTTAATTAGTAATAAAGTTTACTAATTAGGTAAATCAATGCGCGTGCCAAGAATTCTTAAAACATAAAGGAAGGAAATAGTACACTCTTAAATCTGTTGATTATTAGAGTCTTATGATATTGAAAATATCAACTTGTGGAGAAATATATTGGCCATTTAATCGCTGGCCCGAAATTTTAAATACAATATTCAGGCCTTTTACAACCCTTCCAAATGCGGCGTAACCCTGACGATCTTCGCAGTTTTCGCCACCATAATCTAATCCTGGCTGATTACCAATTACAATAAAAAATTCAGTGCCTGCAGTTCCTGGTTTTGCTCTTGCTAAAGAGATCACTCCTTCAGTATGTTTAATCTTAGTTTGTTCGGTGTTTTCGTGCTCAATTCCTATTATATTTGAATCCTTTTTATAGTTTGTTTTCCAAATACCCCCTTGAATCAATTCTGTTTTTGGCGCATTGGAGGGTTGGTTCTCCATATTCAAAGCCCTATAAAAACTACTATTGAAATAAAATCCAGAATCAATATAATTTAAAAATGCGGCTACCGTCTTTGGGGCTTGTTTTGGTAAAAGTTCTATTTCTATATCCCCGTATTTTGTTTGTATCGCAATATGCGGATTCTCATAATGAGTTTTTGGTTTGCAACTCATTAAAAAAACTAAACTCATTAGAAAAAATTTAGCACGCATATTTCTATGGGAGAATTTCAAATAATAGTAATTGGGTTTTTTGGAAGGATGCAAAATTATTGTCAGATACAAAAATAAGTGATCGATGTCCATTCGAAAGTGTTGGACCAAATGTAACTCCTTCAATATTATCAGTATATATTTTCAGATCATCCATATTCAACAACAATTTCTTTTTAACTGCTTTCTTAACTGGATTTATTTGCAATGAGCTATTATCTTTAATGTCTTCAGCTCCATTTAAGTCTGCTAAAAAAACTTTTATGGTACAAGGCAGGCGGCCCGAAGAAAAAGATCTTTCTAAAACCAGGAGTTGATTATTACCTATTGCATAAATATCTGGAATCCCATTAATTTTAAAAGCGTCAATTGGTGTTGCAGGATAGGCAATAGGTTCCAAATGATACGCAAATTGTGCCATATTACTTCTGCTTGCTACATCGTATTGATAAATTCTTATCCACGCATTATTTGGAAGCACATCTGCTCTTGGACCGTCTTCATATAATGGCTCTTCTACATTTACATAAAGTGTTTGGAAGTTTTTATCGAAAGTTAATCCTTCCAGAACCCCATTTTGTCTTGGCCCCTTTTCTGTTGCATGCATGAATAAATTAGCGGGTAGTGGAAATGTGTCTATATATTTCCCTTCCATTGTAATGCGCGTAATAGCGGGATTCTCTAATACTAATTCTTTTCCACGAACAATTCTTTCTCCTTCACTTGTCCATATTAACTCTTTTGTTTTTGAATTATATCTAATTGCTTCTGGATCTGGCGTATTCGCGGGGTCTATTTTTGAATTTGGATAAGGCATACCGTTGGATTGCAACATTGGGTATGTTGCAATCCATTGTACGGTATCAATTCCTTTAGCGCTCACTAATATTTTTGCTGTATAAAATCTCGCAGGATTAATCGCAGAGCGATCATCACTAATCAGATAGTATATTTCTTTTTCAGAATCATAATCAATACCCGATAATCCTCCAATTGTTGTGCCTTTGAATTCTTGATTGTATGGAATTTCATACTCACTTAAAAATTTCAAGGATCCTATTTCAATGTTACTTGATCTCACTTTATGTGATACAGCACAACTATATAAAAAAACAATCGCTATTATTGGAATAATTCTTTTCAAGACTTAATTTTTATTGAGTGATTGCTTGTAAATATTTTGCTAATGATGCAATATTTTCAGCGTCAATATTCATTTGCTCTTGTGCTTCCAACCAGTTTTTTTGTTCAATTGCTTCACGGATACCAGGCATTGTTTTTACACCATAGCCTGTATAAAATCCAGGAGCATAAATCGTGTGTTTAAACCATCCTCTTCTAGGTAAGCCTTGGGCAGATAATAATTGTTGTTCTGCACGATATAATGATTGATTTGTTTGAGCACTTACTTTATTATCTTGTTTACTCAACCAATCATTCAAATTTTTTCCTGCCCTATCCAAATCATCCAATGCATTTTGAATGACATGAAAATCTAAATAAGGTATTGCAGATTTTGCAACTGGTAATTTTTCTGGTTTGGTTGGATCTTGCGCTAATTGATAAGCATTAGATTTGATCAATTCGTTTTCTACTTTGGTTGTCTCACGTAATTGGTCAACTGTTCCAGATAATTCTTTCACATATCCAGCAATTGTTTTTTGTAAACGCGTAAAATCAAAAGGTAACACTTCAGCATCAGCCATTCTCAACGCAGCACGACCAGCAGTTTTTGCCAACGCTACGCCATATACAAAACCTGGATCTTTGAATCTGCTATAGTGATCATAGCTATCATAAATAGAATGATATTCTCCTCCAGCATCTTCGCCACCAAAACCTAAATTCAACGCCGGTAAACCCAAATGTTGAATAAAAGAAGAATAATCAGATCCCGAGCCCATGGCTTCAATATGATATTCTTTTTCGTTCAAGATTTCTTGTTTTGCTTTTGTGCTTGAAGCACCTATTAAATCAGCGGCTTTTCTTCTTTCATATACAGTTACACCAGTTTGTGGGTCAGTCACGTCTTTTGCAACTTCAAAAACCATTTGCTCTAATGCATGTGAACCTTCTGCACCCAAAAATCCACGAGCGTTTCCATCAGAGTTAATATATACGACTGCTTTTTGTTGTAGTTCTGATGCATGGTCTTCTACCCATTCTGTAGAACCAATTAATCCTGGTTCTTCTCCATCCCAAGCACAATACACCAAGGTTCTTTTTGGTTTCCATCCCGATTTAGTTAACTCGCCAATGGATCTTGCTTCTTCTAATAAAGCTGCCATTCCGCTTATTGGATCATTTGCTCCGTTAACCCAAGCATCATGGTGATTACCGCGAATCACCCACTGATCAGGAAATTCTGCACCTTTCATTTTTGCAATCACATCATATGCAGGACGTATCTTCCAATCGAAATCAACCTTCAAATGAATCTTTGTTTTTCCTGGTCCGATATGATAGGTAAAAGGTAAACCACCTCTCCACGATTCTGGTGCAACAACACCATCTAATGATTCTAATAAAGGTTTTGCATCATGATAACTGATCGGTAAAACTGGTATTTTCAACAAATTTGTTGCTTCAGCTCTTTCTAATCTTTTCGCGTTTTCAGTAGCACCAATACCAGGTGTTAATGGATCTCCGGGATAAATAACCATATCCATTATTGAACCACGTTGAACTCCATATTCATTTTTAAAAGGTCCTTTCGGATATACTTCTCCTGCACCATAACCATCATCTTGGGGATCAGAATAAATAATACAACCAATAGCTCCATGTTCTTGTGCCACTTTTGGTTTAATGCCTCTCCAACTATGGCCATATTTGGCAATTACAATTTTTCCTTTTACATCAACTCCTAATTTCTCTAACATTTCATAATCAGCAGGTACACCATAATTTACAAATACTGCTTCAGCTGTTACATCACCATCAGCGCTCCAGCAATTATAAGTAGGTAGTTGGTCTTCCTGATTCGAAGTTGCATCTTCTTTCAAAGCTGGCTCTTTTAATAAAGCCTTATAACTTGTGGGAAATATCATTTCTAAAGACCTTGTTTTGGGCGTTGGAAATAATACTTGATACGTTTCTATTGAAGCGTCCCAACCATAAGATTTAAAGCGAGCTAATATATTTTCATCAACCGATTTACCTCCTACCGAACCTAAGTGGTGTGGTTTTGCTGAAAGATCTTTGATGGTAGCACCAATTTTTTCTGCACTTAATACCGCATCGAATTTTTGTTCTGTCTGTTTTTGTTTTGCTGAACTACTTTCTGTAAAACCAGTAATTGATTTCTGGCTCATTGCCGTAATACTAATAAGACCGGTTCCAATGATGCAAAGAATTGTTTGAAATTTTTTCTTCATGATTGCTGATAATTAAAATTTGAATTTAGAGTTCTTTTTCTTCTACTTGGTCGTGCAACCAAACTAGAAAAAGTTTATAACCAATTGATAAAACTATTGCTCCAGTAAATAATCCTATAAACCCAGATAAAAAGAAACCACCAAGTACTCCAATAAATATTACCAGCATGGGTACCTCGGCGCCTTTTCCTAATAGCCATGGTTTTAAAACATTATCTGAAAAAATGACAATTACAAAATAGACCGACCATAATCCTGCAAACAAAGGATTGCCAGTAGTAAATAAATAGATGATTACGGGAACAATTACCAAGCTTGTTCCAACCTGAATAACCGCTAAAACTAGTGCAAATAAACACCATATTCCAGCATGAGGTACTGATGCTAAAAAAAATCCCGCACCCGCTAAAAAAGCCTGAATCACAGCAACACCCAACACTCCTTTAACTACACTTCTAATTGTATTAGCAGTTAATGATAAAAATTCTGCGCCTCTTTTATCAGCAATTCGATTAAATATTTTTTCGCTTGCTTCAATAGTTCCTTTGGTTGATAATAATACGCCTGAAATAATGATAGAAAATATTACCTGAAAAAAAGTTACGCCCGATCCCACAATTCCCAACATCACCGTTTTTGCTATTGACAAAACTTCATCTTGGTGTTTTTGAAAAATTGTAGTGATACTTCCAGATGCATTTTCTAGAAAGTTATAAAGCGGTTTACCAATTACAGGCCAAGTTTCTATAATTTGATTGGGTTGATTTAAATGTATGGCGCCGCTTTCTGCTTGATTTTTAATATCTATGATAGTATCCGAAATAGAGCTGATAAAAAATCCTACTGGAACAAAAATGAAAGAAAGAATTGCAAAGGTTATAATGGTTGCAGA
The DNA here is from genome assembly GCA_903825065.1 of uncultured Bacteroidota bacterium. GTDB lineage: Bacteria > Bacteroidota > Bacteroidia > Chitinophagales > Chitinophagaceae > Sediminibacterium. The sequence goes on along the minus strand of CAIJZG010000055.1, from coordinate 2,975 downwards.
AAGTTTTTCTCGACCGCCCATTTTTTTTGATAATACTTTATGAATTGGATATACCGATACTGCAATAATTACTGCCCACAATACAGGCATCACAAAAGGCGCTAGAATTTCAAAACAATAAAACAACAAGAGAACCAATATAAATATGCGAATGATAAGTTCTACTGTTTTTTTTGTTGAATTGGTTAATTTATCCATTATAAAAATTATTTCTGTTTTATACGAATCTTACCCACACATAATCATCCACTATCACATTATTTTTAATAGCAGCCTTTCTTCTGATCGACTCAAGAAAGAATCCATTTTTCTGTAATACTTTCATGCTTGCTTTGTTGTGTTCAAAAACTTCAGCGTATATACGAATCGGTTGAAAATTTTTAATGAGGTATTCCACATATAAACTTATCGCGATAGTTGCTATACCCTTACCCCAAAATTCTTCTCCAACAAAATAGCCAATCTCTATTGATTTTCGATAAATGTCTTCTTGAATTTTGCAACCAATATTACCTGCAATCACACCATTATATACAATGGCGAAATTTTGTTCAGGCCGATGGTCTTTGATATGATTCATCCATTGCAAAGCATCTATAACAGAATAGGGGTTCGGCATCTGGTCACGTACATTGTTCCAAATTTTTCTATTATTAGCAATAGATGCCAAAATTTGTGCGTCTTGCTTTTGCCAGGATTTTAATTGAATATTATTTTTCATCATCCTTTACTTCCCTGTTTAAATACCCTGTATAATCAGGTTGAGCAGCTTCATATTCATTATGCATAAACGGTGAAGTCATGATAAAATCTGCAGTTGCGCGATCGCATGCCATCGGAATATTCCAAGCTACACATAAACGAAGTAACGCTTTTACATCGCTATCATGTGGTTGTGCTTCCATTGGATCCCAGAAAAAAAGCATCACATCAATTTCACCCTGAGCTATCATTGCACCAATTTGTTGATCACCACCTAATGGACCACTTAATAATTTTTTTACCGGACGATCTAGCGCTTCTTCAACTAATTTACCCGTAGTTCCGGTTGCAAATAATTCGTGTTTAGCCAATTCTGTTTTATTATAGATAGCCCATTCAATTAGATCCGCTTTTTTATGGTCGTGTGCCACCAATGCAATTCGCTTTCTTTTGCCTAGGATTTTTGTATTAGCCATAACATTTTTATTGCTTTTAAAACAACATGAAGTTAAACAGATAATTAACTCCTTGTATGGATTTTGGATCTGCTTGCAAAATAAGCTAGAATAGGATGTGCTGCAATTATCAATATTACAATATAAGCAGGAACCTGTAGCGTCTTGAGTATTAGACTTAGTATCATCAGATAGATTGGGTAACAAAAAAATAATAATCCGAATAGCACGGAATCATAATAAACCGTGTTTTGGGTTTTCTTTCTAACCAAACCACTCAAAACCTCATATATAGGAAAGTGTATTATATAACCAAGTTTACCTGCAATTTTTAATAGCGCCGACGCCTGTTTGTTAAAACTCGGAACAATAATCAGCTCTTGAATTTTTTTAAATAATAGTTGATTAAACAGCACATAGTTTTTTGCCTCCTCTTCATGAAACATTAGATCGTTTTGATTTAGCATTGTTCCGGTATTCATTGTAACTGCTTTCCCAAATTTATCAAATGAGTTATAACCTAATCCAAGAGGAAGAACTTTTAAAGGAATTCCCTCTTTCCAACAAACACTTGCAATTCTTGCGGCTCCTTTTTTAAAAGGCTGAAGCTCGTGTTTATTAACACAGACACCCTCAATAAAAATGAGTACAATTCCATTCTGACTCAACACCTTTCTACTATTTTCAAATGCAGCTGCATTTAATCCCAGATACTCTTTTCCTTCTTTTAACCTATATACCGGAAACATATTTAGTTGCCTTAAAAATATATTATGCCATTTTTTTTGAAAGGCGTCGCCCCTGGCTAAAAAATGTATGGGTTCATTAAATACCGACGCAATAATAATTGCATCCAGAAATGAATTGGGGTGATTCGCAGTAATTAATATAGGGCCCTTTAAATCAAGCATAGTGCTTTCAATCACTCTCAAATCCGGACAAAAAATTGCTAAAGCAAAACGAATAAGGGGTTTAAGTAAATAATAAATCAAACTTTTATTCTTGTTTTAGCAGTTGAAGGATTGTTAGTCTATGGTATTTTTAAAGCTACAAATAAAGAGCCTCCAAAACCCTGACCTGCATTTCTTCCGTACAAGGTATAAAAGGTTTGAATATAAGGGGTAATTGTTCTGCTTACTTTTTTACCAAAAGCACAAGAAACCTTTCCAACCATAAAATCCTTATTGATATTCAAATTGGTACTAAATGATTTATTATCACTCACAGATGATAAATGATTATATGAGAAGGATAGCAAAAATCCGTTGGATAATTCCTTTCCATAGGTAAGGTCCAATGAATATTGATTTGGACCATCTTTATCATCAAAATATCTAACATAGGCACCTTCTATTACTGCAAAACTTCTTTTCTTCGGACTAAAAGAATAATTCGCCGCAACTCTTGCGCCTTTTGATCCGTAGCCCATATATGGTGCACTAACATTACTATATACAGGAAGAATTACTAAAGCTTTCATCGTAAAAAAGCTTTTCAAATTATTAGAGGGCGTATGATAGGCAAACCCAAACATAGCATCTCCAATACCCGTTTTGGTTTCTTTTACATAAATATTTTTAGCCGTGATATTACTAATTGGAACATTAAAGACAAGATCTAATCTTCTTGACATTCCTGCTATTCCATAAATTCCCAAAGTCTTTGCTATAAATTGGTCTCCGTTAGCAGAACCTCTGATTTTACCAGTAGAGTCGAATACTCTAGATGTATAAAAATATGAAAACGATGGTGTGATCATTAACCTCTTTTTACCAACTGGCCAATCTGCTTTTGCCATACTTGATAAACAAATAAGTA
>CAIJZG010000054.1 GCA_903825065.1 uncultured Bacteroidota bacterium | reverse complement strand
GTTAGTTCAGCAGACAGTAAGATACCAAAATGCAAAAATTAATATATGTATAAATTAGAAGATATACGCGACATACACTTGGAATTAACTACCAAGTGTCAGGCCAGATGCCCTATGTGTCCTCGTAGGATCCACGGTGGCGTCAGGAATCCTTTATTTGAATTAACTGAAATATCTCTAGAAAAGTTTAAATCTTGGTTCGACGATGATTTCATTCGTCAATTGAACAATTTATCAATGTGTGGCAATTTAGGAGATCCTATAATTGCTCAGGATTGTTTAGAAATACTACAGTATCTTAGAGCAGTAAATCCTGCAATTCAATTAATTATGCATACAAACGGCAGTGCTAGGAGCACTCAGTGGTGGGAACAATTAGCATATACCGGAACTAAAGTAGTGTTTGGGATAGATGGATTAGTTGATACTCATGCTATCTACAGAATAGATACTGACTGGAACAAAATTATAGAAAATGCAAAAGCGTTTATTCAAGCCAAAGGTATTGCCAATTGGCACATGTTAGTTTTTAAACATAATGAACATCAAGTTGAAGAATGTCGCACTATGGCAACTACCCTAGGATTCAAAAGTTTTAGTACTAAACATACTAGTAGGTTTACAGAAGACGGATTTACAGTATTAGATGATGTGGGTAAAACTAGATATAAGATTTATCCAACTCAACAAAGTTTAAACATGATTCCTAAAATAGTAGAGTCATTAATAGATGTAAAACCTAATAGTATAAGTTGTATGGCTAAACGATCTCAGCAAGTATACATAGGTGCAGAAGGTGCAGTCAGTCCGTGTTGTTGGCTAGACCATAAGTGGGGAATGCCTCACGGGCCTAAACGTATAGACTATATGGATCAAATCGGAGAGTTTCCTAATTTAAACGACCGTAGTCTCGAAGAAATTTTCAATTCGGGATTCTTTGATAGAATTGAAGCTACTTGGAAAAAAGATCCGTTGTTAGAATGTTCTAGACAATGCGGTAAGTTTGACAAGCTAGGAGCACAATTTGTTAATTGATACAGCACATTTACATTACTGGATGCAAGCTATTCGCAACAGCGAAAACCCTATGCGGACTATGGATGCCTTTTGGGCTGGTCAAATTAAAAGCAAAGAGTGGCTTATTGATCAATTAAGTCATCAAGTTAAGGAACCCGTTAGCATAGATATACACGGCGGTTGGGTGGGTGTGCTAGCCAGTATGATATTTCAAAGCGGCATACCTGTTAAGAACATTCGTAGCGTTGATATTGATCACACTTGTGAGTCTATTGCTACCATGATGAATAAGGGCGAAGAAATAGAGGGCAGATTTAAAGCCGTTACAGCAGACATGTGCGAGATACGTTCAGATGCCGATGTTGTAATTAATACTAGCTGTGAACATATTACACAAGAACAATATGAGTTATGGCTGAGTGGATTGCCGCACAATACTCTAGTTATATTACAAAGTAATAATTATGATATTCCGGAGCATGTACGCTGGCACAAATCGTTTGATGATTTTAAAGCTACCTGCGGATTACATTTTCTTTGGGGCGGTGAAATGAAAACGCAGTTATATACTCGTTACATGATTATAGGAAAAAAGAATGAGTAAAGTAGTCTGGATGCAACCCGAAACTACCCAGTTAGGTGATTGGCAAAAACAGATCAAAGACTTAACTGGGAGCTCCAGCTTCTGTGTACTACCTTGGATACACTTAGCAACTCGACCAAACGGCGACATGCGTATATGTTGTGTTGCTAATGCTAGCGGCGCAGACTCCGGTAACTACACCGTAGGGCTAGTTAAGAAAGAAGACGGTGAACCCGCAAACTTTTCCCATGACTTGCCCACT
>CAIJZG010000053.1 GCA_903825065.1 uncultured Bacteroidota bacterium | reverse complement strand
TGGATGCAAAGTGGTTTGTTTAGATGAAAAAGGGGAGTTGCTAAAAACTGAACTTATATACATCCACGAAGCAAATCGATTAAATGATGGTGAGTATAAAATAAAAGAACTCGTAAAAAAATATCAAATTGAAGTGTTTGCAATTGGTGATGGAACTGCTGGTAGAGAGACAGAACAGTTTATTAAAAAAATGCAATTAGGACTGCCTATATTTCTTGTTAACGAAGATGGTGCATCAATCTATTCTGCTTCAGAAATAGCCAGAGAAGAATTTCCAGATCAGGATATAACGGTAAGAGGGGCCGTAAGTATTGGAAGACGATTAATGGATCCATTGGCGGAATTAGTAAAAATAGATCCCAAAAGTATTGGTGTAGGACAATATCAACATGATGTAAATCAATTTAGGCTTAAAGAAAAACTTGATCAAACTGTAGTAAGTTGTGTAAATAGTGTGGGGGTAAACTTAAATACTGCAAGCAAACATTTATTAAGTTATGTAAGTGGGATAGGTGCTGGATTAGCTGAAAATATTATTCGATATCGTTCAGAAATAGGGATGTTTACCGATAGAAATCAATTATTAAAAGTTACTCGTTTGGGTGGTAAAGCCTTTGAACAATGTGCTGGTTTTTTGAGAATACAGAATGGTGAAAATCCTTTAGACCAAAGTTCTGTTCATCCGGAAGCTTATCCGGTTATTGAAAAAATGTCTAAGGACTTAGGGATTGAAATTAAATCCTTGATTGCAAATGAATCGGTTTTAAACAAAATTGATCCTCAGAAATATGTTTCAGAGCATTTGGGTGTGCTAACTATTAAAGATGTTTTGAATGAATTAAAAAAACCAGGATTAGATCCAAGGACTGAATTAGAGGAATTCGAATATGCCAGTATTTATAAAATTGAGGATGTCCAATTAGGAATGATTGTTCCGGGTGTAGTTACTAATATTACGCGTTTTGGTGCATTTGTTGATATCGGGGTAAAGCAAGATGGGTTGGTGCATGTGAGCGAAATTGCCCATCAGTATATAACCGATCCGAACGAAGTACTAAAATTGAATGAAAAAGTTCAGGTGAAAGTCATGGAAGTAGATATCGCCCGAAAACGCATTGCGCTTTCCATTAAACAAACGCAAGAGGCGCCTACAAGGGCGCAAAAAAATAACCGATCAAATCCTCCAAAAATTGCAAATCCTGCACCAAAGAGGGAACCCGATTTAGCTGAATTAAGCGTTAATGATGCTTTGGTTTTATTGAAGAAAAAGTTTGTAAAATAATTTATCGATTATAAAACCTCCAATTGGTTTTAAAGTCCTTATTGAGATCTTGTTTTAGTAATATGGCTCTTACCATTTCAACGGGCATATTATTTTCTTTGAGAATAGCATCATGAAATTGTTTGAATGTCATTTTTTTGCTATCAACCAATTCTTTCTTTAATTCATAGAATTGAAAAGCACCTGTCATATAAGCCAATTGATATAATGGACCATAGCCTCCAGTAAATGATCTTCTCACTTCTCCTTCTGCATTAGCTCTTTCATGTCCAACCCGGTCAACAAGAAAGTCAATACTTTGTTGTGGCGTCCAATTTCCTAAATGATAATTTAAAGAAAATATAATTCTTGCGCATCGATGCATTCGCCAGAAAAGCATTCCCACCCTATCTTCAGGAGATCTTGGAAAATTCATATCCCATAAAATAAATTCCCAGTATAAAGACCATCCTTCCGTCCAGAATGGAGTAAAATAATTTCGAT
>CAIJZG010000052.1 GCA_903825065.1 uncultured Bacteroidota bacterium | reverse complement strand
TAAACGAGCCCCAAAGAATCGGGGCTCGTTTATGGAATACATTAACTAGATGAACTCTGGAATTGTGTTCTTTTAAATATGTAAGAATTATTTAAAGTCAACAGTACAGTTTTGACACTTCAGATCTAATTTGGCGCCTTTGCCATCTCCTACACTGGCTGTAAAATGGTTGTCTGAATTACCATCTACATCATCCGAACTTGCATAAGAAACAGCTCCAATCATGTTTGGTGCCTTTAAATTGTTATTCTGATTATCTTTTTTTCCTGTTGGTTTAGATTCTTGTTTTTCTGCTACTGGCTTTTTTTCAAAACTAGCATACACCGTACTAAACGCACCTTGATATGTAACTGTGTAATTTTTTACATAGCGCATTGGTAATCGGATATCAGCATATTTATTATTGATTTTTATTGATTCAAGTCCTTCGCCGATATTTCTAATTTTTAAATCAGCATTCGTTCCATCTAATTCCATGGAATAAGTAAGTTTAGTGATGCGAAGGTTGCCATAGTTTTTTCGGCAAATAATACTACCCACTTCTTCTATTTCATATTCATCATTGGTACTGCGTACTTTTAACTTTTTAACTGCCCCTGCTTCAATAGTAGCATATTTTGTATCTAAGTCTAAATCGTCAGCATCTTTTGCAATAAATCGACCATTGATTAATTCTATTTCTCCAATTTTTAAATTGCCTACATTGATATTTGAATATTTTGATCTCAAGAAAAACTTGTTTACATCACCGGCATCTAAACCTCCATTTGTGATATCTACATTTAATTTATTCAGATTTCCATCGATTATAATTTCTGCATACTTAGAGTCGATATCAAGATTATTTTCTTTTGGAACATAGATTGTCACCGATTTTTTTCCTTTCCCTTGCCCTGCCGCTACATTATTTGCAAAATCTAAATTTGTACCTCCCCATGAAACATTATTGCCATTAACGATATAAAAATTATTGCCGTTTGCGCCAATTTTAATTTTTATTGAATTAGAGGTGCTGCGAAAACTGAAGTTCATTTTTTCGAACCATTCTGCATCAGTTACCTTACTGCTATCACCATCGTACATCACAGAAGTTACGATTTTCACTTTAGGTTGATCCCAAACTTTAATATCCAAATTTCGACTGTTCTCAATATATATTTCAGCTGATTTAGCAACAGGTAATTCCATGGATATTTCCTTAGATTTTAAATCTTTAGGTTCCATCTTTTTGTTATGCAAGATTGCTAAACGATCTTGATTGGCTTGAGTAACAACAAGTTCTGAATATTGTTTTGCTTGTTGTGAAATCATATCTGCATTAACCTTAGACATGAGTTTTTGCTCTGCTTCTAACTTTTGTTTTTGTAACAAAATATCTGGGTTTGAATTCGAAGATTCCTGCGAAAAACTAAGCATTGAAAGGCTTAAGCCTATGGTAGCCAATGCAATTCTACTAAAGAGTAAATGATTCATTTAATTGAATTTAAAGATTTAAAAAATATGTTTTCATCGTGTCAACAGCCGGCCTGTTTTGTTTGTATCTACTATTGAGTTTTTGCATTTCTGTTTGTAGTTGTTTCAACATATTTAATTTTTGCTGGTAAACATTGATCAATTGATCCAGCAATTCATCACTCATGCCGTTTTTGTGTATATATGATTTGATTCGTGCTTCATCTTTTTCCATTTGATGCAATTGATTATTAAACTCGGAAAAATAATTTGGTGATTCAGCATATAATGGAGTAGTGCTGATACGAGCTTTTTGCAAATTGATTACTTGTGTAAAACTTGCTTCCATGGAACTCAGTTTCGATTCATTTCTCGAATTCAATTCGGTAATAGTATGAATTGTTGTTATTGGCGATGCAGTAGGAAATTTTATCCGTTTGGGGGTTTTATTTTTATCTAATAAAACTTTAGTTGCGTTTGAATTTGAATCTTTGTCGCCTGAATTTGAAGTTGCTATTTCTTTAATGGTAGATTTTACAATTGGTGTGGTAGTTTGAATGGATCTGTTTAATAGTAAAATGCCAATCCCTGCTAATAAAATAAAGCAAGCTGCAATGGCCCAATTGCGCAATGGTATTGATTTTACAGGAGCATCAATGGATTCGCGAATACCTATCCAAACCTTTTCACTCGGTTCGTCAGGTTCCAGAAGATGCTTTTGTGATTGAATATATTTTTTTAACTCATCCATTTTTTGCCATTTGTTGATTGATCTTTTCTTTTAAAAGTTTTCTTGCTCGATGGTATTGACTTTTACTAGTTGATTCACTGATTATAAGCATGGCTGCAATTTCTTTATGAGTATAGTCTTCAAACACATAAAGAATAAAAACCTGTTTGCATCCATCAGGTAATGCTTTAATTTGTTGATATACCATTTCTATGTTCACGGTCTTCCACCATTCTTCTTCCTGTTCATTTGAGATTTGATTATGCTGATCTTCCCAATCCTGCCAGAGCCAACTATGTTTCGTTTGCCTTATACATTCGTTCACAACAATTCTCTTTAACCATCCACCAAATTGGGTTGCATCCTTTAATTGGTGCAATTTTTTAAAAGCAAGGATAAACGAATCCTGTAAAATATCCTCAGCTCCATTCTTATTTTTCGACATCCGTAAACAGATATGAAACATGGCTTTACTGAATTGCTGATACAACTGCGATTGCGCAGCGGCATCGCCCTTTACTGCTTTTTGCACCAATAAAGGAAGTATGTTGTTAGCTGGTTCCAAATCTCGTTCTGTAATAAGAGTAAGTTCTAAATAAAAGGTTGGAAATAGAAGAAAAAAAAAGTTAGCAACTGGAGCTGCTAACTTTTTTCTCATTGAATATTTTATTTAAAATTCTGGAAGCCTGGGTTTGGTTCCCACTATTTCATCTATTTTTTGTAAAATATCTATTGATAATAATGGCAGCACTTTTAGGGCATCTAAATTGTCGAGTAATTGTGCTTTTTTTGTTGCTCCCAGGATAGCCGTGGTAACATTTTCATTTTTAACACACCAGGCGATACTTAAAGATGCTAGGCTCACGCCTAATTCTTTGGCTAGTTCTCCTAATTTTTTTACTCTGTTAATGCGGTCTTCGGCCATCCATCTGTCTTTTAACCAATCGAAACCTTCAATGGCAAATCTGGATCCTTCTGGAACACCATCATTATACTTCCCAGTTAATAATCCTGCTGCTAATGGACTCCAAATAGTAGTTCCCAGACCTACATTTTTATACACTTCTAGGTATTCGTTCTCTACTTTATTTCTTTCGAACAAATTGTACTGTGGTTGTTCAACAGAGGGGCCGATTATACGGTAATCTCTAGCCACTCTATTCGCTTCCATAATTTCTACCCCACTCCATTCGCTGGTACCCCAATACAAGATTTTTCCTTGCTGTATAAGTGTGTTCATGGTGAGAACAACTTCTTCGATAGGTGTATTTTTATCCGGGCGATGACAGAAATATAAATCTAAATAATCAGTTTGCAATCTCTGCAAAGCTTCGTGGCAAGCTTCTGTTAAGTGTTTGCGACTGAGACCGGTTTGATTAGGTTTATTTCCCTTACCCCTCCAACCGAAAAAAGCTTTCGATGAAAGTGTATAAGACGTTCTATCCCAGTTTTTTTGTTGTAAAACACGTCCCATCATTTTTTCGCTCTCACCCAATGCGTATACTTCCGCATTATCAAAAAAATTGATCCCATTATCATAGGCAATGCCCATTAATTCATCAGCGGTTCCATCTTCAATTTGTTTATGAAATGTTACCCAGCTTCCAAAACTGAGAATGCTTAATTGTAAGCCTGTTCGGCCCATTCTTCTATATTCCATAATTTTATTATTTTATAGTACTGCTATCTGGCACTATGAAAAAGCTGCCTGGTTTAACATGTCCAATATGTACGTCGGTTAAATTTTGGTCAGAACTAAATCCAATGCCAATCAATGTCTGGCGAACTGGTTGTGAATTACTAATATAAACTTCTTTATCTGTTGAAAACCGCTGAGTTGTTTGATCCCAATACAATTCCTTACTAATGAGGGTATCTCCTTTTACATTAAAAACAATCACACTATCCTTTAAAAAAATCTTACTATCCTTTTCAGAATAACTACCATATCGTGCAAATAATTTGCTTTGAATATGGAGTGAATCATCAAAAAAGTCAACTCGGAGCGTTTTAGGGTATTCTATTTTCTTACCATATTCGTCTTGCGTCAAGAGCATGGAGGGGGCAATCAATTTAGCTTTGGTTTTACCATTTTGACTCATGTAGCTTTCTACATTTTTTGCTTCATCAACCCCAACAATTTTTTTACCAAGATTCTTAACTGTATTAATATCATTTTCGCATGCTGTAAACACAAAAAAGCATCCAATTAGAAAACTGGTAAATAGGGTACAGTTATGGTAAGTCCGATTAATCATAGTTGCATTTGGTATATCAAATATCGTTTAAACTTCGGCAAATGAAATGCGAAAACCCTTCTGTCATTTGTAAATGAGGGTAAATAAAATATCCAGAAATAATTTAAAGGTTATTAAACTCACTAATTGCATAAAGACCTTTATAAATCAGGTATGGATCAGCAAAAATTTTATTTTTCAAATGTGGCAGAAAAAAAGGCATATCGCCGCCGGTTAAAAACACGTTAAAGTTGTTGAATTTTTGGGCGTAAGCTTCGATAATTCCATCAATCTCCTTGCTCATACCTAAAATCACACCACTTAAAAGATTGGTTTTAGTATCGTAACCAATTAAGGGAAACTGATTTTCTGCCTCCACTAAGGGCAATAAAGCAGTGTATTCGTGCATGGAACGGAAGCGCATTTGCATCCCCGGTGAAATGCTGCCACCTAAAAACTCGTGTTGTATGTTTACGAAATTATAAGTGATGCATGTACCTAAGCTAATCACCAAATTATGCTGATTGGGGAATAAATCCACGGCAGCTGCAACAGCCGCCAATCTATCTGCGCCAATAGTTTCAGGCTTTCCAACTGGAGTTGAAAAGGGAATTTTACTATTATGACCCAATTTGTGAAATTTTGTATGGGCTTTTAGAATTGATTCTGCTTCCGGATTATGGTTGATGACAGATGCCAGTATTGATTTAGTTGGTTTGAAATCATGAATAAGCTTCTCTATCGTCTCTGGTAGGTCATTCTCAAGTACTAATAATTCCTGCAATTCTCTGTTTACGAACAAAGCACATTTTAAGCGGGTATTACCAAAATCAAAGCAGCAAGTTCTTTGCATAAATCGCTTTTTATTTAAAAAGTTCTATTAAAGCAAGCAAGATGCGAAAGTTTTCGGTTCTTTGGAAACTCTAAGGGAACTATTATGATAATTTCAGGTTTTACAATCATCAAAAATGCAGTATTGAACGATTATCCAATTCTGGAAGCGATCCGTTCGATTTTGCCAGTAGTTGATGAAATGATTGTTTTAGTTGGAGACTCTACTGATGGAACCCTCGCTTTGATTGAATCATTAAATGAGGAAAAGATTAAAATCCATCATTCTGTTTGGGACATGAAACCAGCTAATGGCGACAATGTGTTGGCTGTTGAAACCAACAAAGCATTACAATTGATACATCCAAAAAGCGATTGGGCATTTTATATTCAGGGCGATGAAAACATTCATGAAAAGTTTCATGAAACAATCTTAGAAGCTTGTAAGAAATATAAAGATGATTTAAATGTAGAGGGACTACTTTTTAAGTATCTACATTTCTATGGTACCTATGATTATGTGGGGGATAGTAGAAGATGGTATAGTCATGAAGTGAGAATTATTCGAAATGATACATCCATTAAGGCTTATCGCGACGCACAAGGATTTAGAAAAAATGGGGAGAAACTGCAAGTGAAATTAATTGAAGCTACGGTGTATCATTATGGATGGGTAAAAAGTCCTGCATCTATGCAACAAAAAATAAAAAATGTAGCAAAAATCTTGCTTCCTGAAGACAGGGCGGAAGAAATTTTAAAAGGCTCAGATATTTTTGATTTCAGTATGTTTGATTCGCTCAAAAAATTTACAGGAACGCATCCGGTTGTTATGCAAAATAGGGTAAAAGCCAATAATTTATTGGTGGAATTGGATATTCAAAAAAAGCAATTTTCGTTTAAAGAAAAAATGCTGTATCGTCTTGAAAAAATGACTGGCAAAAGGTTGTTCGAATTTAAGAACTACCGGATTTTGAAGTAGCTTTTTTCCACATGAAAGCGATTGGCCAGATATGCAGAAATACACCAAACTGATAGTTTAAAGTTGATTCCACTATACAGCTTAACGCAATGGCAATGGTCCAACAAATTAATCCCGCATCTATTTTTTTTATATTTATAAATAAGGGATACAATAACCAGCCAGTAAAAAGAAGCATTCCCCACCAGCCACTTCCCATCCACCAAAATAACCATTGATTAAATGGCCAGCCATATTCAGTCTTTTGATTTCCGAAATTTCGTGTAAAACTTTCTTGTAAAATATTTGATATGCCAGACCATCCAGCATTTATGTTACTACGATTATTTATAGAATTCCATGCTGATAAATTAATCGCTCTTCTTGTTCCATCGGAATAATTCGGATCATATTTACCAGGTTGAAATTGTTGCCAGTCCCATATGCTGTAAGCAATTTTCTGATGAATTGTTGGAACAATTAAATAGGATAGTACAAGTATGCTTGTAAATAAAATGATTCCTGGAAAAATTAGTTTGACAGATATACTATTTTTTATTGCGAACAAACTATAGCAGAATAAGATACTTATTGCCATTACCCAACCGGTTCGTACTGATAGGAATAATATCAATAAAAATAAAACTGAAGTAAGAATCCATGCGATAGATTTTTTAAAAACAGGGAAGATGAGCAGGAATAAAAAGCTACTGCATAAAAAAATCGAAAATCGTACATAATCAGAATCCATCAATGTGGGCAAAGACTTGCCCGAACCATAGGCATTATTGGAAGCTGTAAAATGAAATAAGTACCAAATCACTGGATATGATACGCCAATGCATGTTACGATCAACCATATTCTGATCATTTTCTTTTCAATAACTTCCATTGAAATTGATTCCACTATACAAACTGTGGCAGGGTATGCAGTTAGGGTTAGCAAATAATTAAGACTATCGCCAGATAAACTATTTTGCCATGCACCGAGTATCCATAAAAAAATAGGGGTAGAGCTCCATATAAATAATGGGCTTTTGAAAAATCGATTTTTGTTATTTATTAATTGCAAGATTGCGTAGGAGGCCCATAAGATTAAGGTAATTGAAAGCAATGCTCTACTTACAAAAAGCCCTGCCATTAAAATGACAAACAAAAAAGACGGGATATTATTTTTCAGCATAGCTTTAAATCTTTTCAATGCTACTGAATATTCTGCAAAAAATAACCGAATAAAAAAAATCAGTTGCTTTACATTAAATTTAGGGTACTTAACACTATGTGGCAATCAATATTGAACGATATTAAAGTAGGTAATTTTAAAATATTGGCAAGGGCCATTTCTTTGGTTGAAAATGAAGTGCCTGGATATGAACAATTATTGCAAGAGCTTCCTTTTTCAAATACACCAGTTATAGGAATTACAGGGCCTCCAGGGGCTGGTAAGAGCACTTTGGTAGATGCATTGATTGCTCACTGGATTGCACTTGATAAAAGAGTGGCTGTATTATGTGTGGATCCTTCATCACCCTTTAATTACGGGGCACTATTGGGTGATAGGATTAGGATGAATGAATGGTATACGCATCCCAATGTATATATACGTTCTTTAGCAACCAGAGGTTCGTTGGGTGGATTGCATCCACATATAATTGAGATCACTTCACTTTTACAGGCAGCTACTTTCGATTATATTATTGTGGAAACGGTAGGAGTGGGACAAAGTGAGATTGAAATTGCAGGATTAGCGGATGTAACTGTAGTGGTTGTAGTGCCAGAAGCTGGAGATGAAGTGCAAACTATGAAGGCCGGGATAATGGAGATTGCCGATATATTCGTGATTAATAAAAGCGATAGGCCCGATGCCGATAGTTTTGTTCGAAATCTAAGGTTAATGCTATCTACAGGAAACAAACAGGGAAATGAAACTGCAGTTTTAAAAACCGTTGCCTCATCACGTATTGGCATTGAAGCACTTAGTAAGGCGATAGAAGAATTTAAAAACAGCAACCATGTTTCTGATAAGAAAATATGGCTGTTAACAGAAAGAGTTTTTGAGTTAGTTCAACAGAAAAAAATGCGAGGTATTCCAAAAGAATCTATTAGAAAAACTATTTTAGAGCAATATCAAGAACCGGGATTCAATTTATTTACACTTGCCCAAAAAATTTACAATGAATCCTGAAAATACAACTGCAAATATCTCTGTTGTAATGGCTACTTACAATGGGGAAAGATTTTTGAAACAGCAAATTGATAGTATTTTAAATCAGAGCTTGCCCCCTACAGAATTGATCGTGATTGATGATTGTTCTCAAGATGGCAGTTTACGGATACTTCAAGAATATGCCTCTAAAAATCCCATTGTAAAATTTTTTTCAAATGAAGTGAATATTGGCTTTGTTAAAAATTTCGAAAAAGGAATTTCTTTATCCAGTGGAAACTTAATTGCACTAAGTGATCAAGATGATATTTGGGTAGTAGATAAACTGCAGAAGCTTTTTGAAGGCATTGGTGATTCATTATTAATTTATAGTAATTCTGAATTGGTTGACGAGTCAGGCAAAAGCCTGCATAAAAAAATGTCGGACATAAAAAATCAAATAGGATTCAATTCAAGTTTGATGTTTGTAATTGGTACCTGGGCTCCTGGGCATGCATTTCTTTTTAAAAGAACCCTAGCAGAAAAGTGTATTCCCTTTCCAAGTATTGTGGCCCATGACTTTTGGTTAGCTTTTATGGCAACATGCTATAAGCCGGTTAAATATTTGGCAGAGCCATTGGTATTATACAGACAACATTCCTCAAACACAGTTAGTGCCAATACTTTTTCGAAAAATAAAAATAAAAGGGAAATATCAAGAGCAGAGAAAGAAGAAATGAGCAGAGAACGAATGCAGTTTCTTTACAAATCTTGTCCCGCTGAAAGAATCGAAGAAAAACTTGTTTATAAAAAAATTAGTGAAAGTTATCTAAACAATTCTTTTGGTAATAGAGTATTACGTTTCAAGACTTTTTTTAAGTATCGGGATCTCATACTTGCTTATAAAAACAAGTCTAATTTTGGAAGAATCCTTTTCTGTGTGAAAATGTTTTTTAAGATAGATGCGTAACAAAAATTATTTGTAAGATTCTTTAGAAAATGTCAGCGCAACTCTTTTAATAAAGTTTTTCAATTGTATGAATAAAGGGATTGGTTGAGTAGACAATGGGCCATCGAATAGGTCACCCCTTCTTAAATAGTATTTCGAAAAAGTACCGGAGGTCATTCCCCATTTAGAGATAAACCTTGAATACCCTTTATTATGTTTTATTCTTTTTACAGAAATAGAACCAAAATGATACACCCTACTTCTAGAAATACCTTTAAAAGTTCGCACACCTAGTTTCCACAGTTTCATGGAGAAGTCGGGATCTGAATACATTCCTGGACTAAACTCAATACTATATCCCCCGGCAAGGTCCCAAATGTCTTTGTGTACAATATTGGGAGGCCAGGTAGATCCCTGCCAATCGTTCATTGGGAGGCTATTAAATGTTTCTAATAAAGCACTTTCATTGAAGCTTTCGATGCTGTTTCCAAAACTCTTTTCTATAGAACAACTGCTTTGTGCATTAATTTCAATAGCGGTAGCTGAGAAGAAAAAATGCTTATGGCCAATCGCGTCAATTTCTTCTTTAATTGGTTTGTCCCAATCGGGACAAACATACATATCATCATTTAAATAAAGCAGGTAATTGGTAGTAGCTAAATTTCTACAACTATTTAAAGCAAAGCAGACTCCTATATTTTCATTACTAAAAGAGTAACTAATATCGGGCTGTGATTGTATCCAATCCAAACTGCCATCTTTCCCTTCATTGATATGAACAATAATTTCGTGTGGAAATACAGAATTTTTGCGAATGCTGTTGATGCAGAGTTGTAAATATTTTAAATTATTCCAACTAGGAATCATTATAGAAAACAATGCGTTAGCTGGCGTTTTGCCGAGTGTTTTTTCGATGGTTGTATTCATTTGTGCCGAAAAGCTTTAGTTGTTATACTGTTCTTTTTCGTTTTTCCACCAACGCCAACCGATATACCCCATGATTGCTAAAGGTGTAAATGCCAGATAAATAATGGCAGAATTGAGTGCCTTTCCAGGCCCTTCTCCCAATTGAGAAGCTGTTTTGGTGCAGATGGAACATTGTGCCAAAACAGGGTTGAAGTTAACCATCAACGCGATAAATAAACACCCAAAGACCCAAAAAAACTTTTTCATCTCCAAAATTTCGGCTCAAAGATAACGTGTAAAACTTCTCAATTTTTCTTAACTTTCTCATTCAACTTAACTAACGTGAACCAAAGGAGAGCTTTTTTACAGAAAATGGGGATGCTCGCTGGAGCATTTTCAGCAAATAGTCTTTTTAGTGAATTGCATGCTGCCAACTTTAAAGCCGCACAACAGAAAGTACAATTATTAACGCCAGAAGAGGCTGCTGCGGATGAAGATTATTGGTCGGTTATTCAACAGAGTTATACGGTCAATTCTAATCTGATAAATCTGAATAACGGAGGTGTTAGCCCTTCACCAAGGGTTGTTCAAGAGGCTGTTGCGAGGTATAATGATCTTTCAAATCAGGCTCCATCTTATTATATGTGGCGGATTTTGGACCAGGGCAGAGAACCTTTGCGTTATAAATTAGCTGAGTTGGCTGGCTGTTCACCTGAGGAAATAGCGATTAATCGTAATGCCACTGAGGCATTAAATACCGTAATATTTGGGTTAGATCTAAAAGCGGGAGATGAAGTGATTGGTACAAAGCAAGACTATCCGAATATGATAAATGCTTGGAAGCAAAGAGCATTGCGCGAGGGGATTGTGTATACACAATTGAATTTTAAATTTCCCATTGAGAACGATGAAGAAATTGTTTCTACTTATGAAAAAGCCATCACATCCAAAACCAAAGTGGTTCATTTAACGCATATCATAAACTGGATTGGCCAAATTTTACCAGTTGCGAAAATTGCAAAAATGGCTAAGTCGAAAGGTTGTGAAGTAATTGTAGATGGCGCACATAGTTTTGGTTTATTAGATTATAAAATTCCTGATCTGGGCTGTGATTATTTTGGAACAAGTTTGCACAAGTTTTTGAGTGCACCTATTGGAAGTGGTATGTTATGGATCAGCAAAGATAAAATCTCTAAAGTTTGGCCATTAGTTTGTAATGATAATCCAAAAGGAACTGATATCAGAAAGTTTGAAACCATTGGTACACGTAGCTTTCCGATTGAACAAGGGATTGGTGAAGCAGTTAATTTTCAAATGGCGATTGGATCAAAAAGAAAGGAAGATAGAATTCGATATTTAAAAAATTATTGGGCAAATAAAGTAGTTAACCATCCAAAAGTGAAAATTCATACTTCTTTTAAACCTGAGTATTCTTGTGCTATCTGTGGGGTAACTATCGATGGCATGACTCCAGGTGAATTAGATACTGCATTATTGAATAATTATAAAATACACACCGTAGGTATTGTGTGGGAGAATATTAGTTGTGTGCGTATTACGCCACATGTATATACCCGATTGCAAGATTTAGATAAATTGGTGTTTGCTATTCGAGAGTTGGCAGATAAGCAGAAATAAAAAAAGTCCCTTCTGAGTTTTCAGAAGGGACTTTTTTTAAAAGAAATCCATAAATAATTATGATGACTGTTTAACAGAAAGCTTCTTTGATTTAACTCCATTTGCTGGTCTGCTTTTGCCAAAAGAACCTTTAAATCTTTTGCCTTTTGCGGTTTTTTTATCGCCTCTTCCCATTGTAATTTTTTTTGAATGAATTAATTGATGAGCTGCAAAAATAGAAAAACCCCCGCATATGCAGAGGTTTTTCTATTTGGGTCTAAGTAATTAAACTTTTGAAGCCAATTCTTTACCTGCTTTGAAGCGAGCAACTTTTTTCGCTTTGATTTTGATGGTAGCACCAGTTTGAGGGTTACGACCTGTACGAGCCGCACGCTTAGAAACTGAGAAAGTACCAAAACCAACCAAAGTAACTTTATCGCCTTTCTTTAAAGTTTTAGTTACAGTGTCAACAAAAGAATCTAAAGCAGCGTTAGCTTGAGTTTTTGTAATGCTAGCGTCTTCAGCAATCTGAGCAATCAATTCAGCTTTGTTCATAGATGTTATTTTAATTTGATTTTTAAATCTAGACAAATTTATTTTCTTTTCATTACTAACAAAATTTTTTTTATACACCTGGGCACCTCTAAATCCATGTCAGTAAAGGGTTTCAGGCGAAAAAAGTAAATATGTATAAACATCGATTGCCCACCTAGGATAGGTTGAAAGCCTTACTGACAAAGGGTTTCAGATTGATATTCCTGAAACGCTTGTCCTAGGCGGCTTTCAAGGGAATATAATAAAGTTTCGTGATTAGCAAAGTGAAAAAACAAAAGTTTCCACACTCAATGCACAACCTGCATTAAAGATCTAAAACTTATCACTTTGTTTCCCCAAACAGCAAAAACATCATTTCGCAATTTGGTGGCATACTTCTCAAGATAAAGGTTGTAGGCAGCTTTAGATTCGGCACGATATTGAACTGCATAAGTTGGTCCGTCGCTATCATCCTGTTCAAGTAATTGCACAAATTGAAACTCTGTGAAACATCCAGATAGCATAATTTCTGGTATATGGGTCTTTTTCATCCACTCTACCCAAATTTCATGAACTGAGGGGTCAACTTTGGTAGTTACATTATAAATAAACATCTAACAGCTTGATTTATTAGTTATTAATTGAGTTCCAGATATATAGGGCAATGATCACTATGTTTGATATCTGGGTAGATTTCTGCACTTTTTAATTTTGAAGACAAAGTATCAGTTACACAGATATAGTCGATTCTCCATCCTTTATTTTCTAAACGAACACTAGGAAAGCGCTGACTCCACCAACTGTATCCTCCGGTTTTGTTCGGATTCAACTGACGAAAACTATCGATCCATCCATTTTCTAGAAACTTATCCATCCATGCTCTTTCTTCAGGTAAAAAGCCAGAAGAATTTTTATTGCCCTTGGGATCATGAATATCTATTGCCATGTGCGCAATGTTATAATCTCCCAGAATAATTATTTGAGGTCTAGTTTTTCTAAGTTCTTGTAAGTAAACATAAAATTCATCCAACCACTTGTATTTATAAGTCTGTCTTTCATCTCCACTTGTTCCTGAGGGAAAATAAGCATTGATAAGAGTGATATCTCCAAAATCTGCTCTGATAACTCTTCCTTCAAAATCACTATGATCTATTTGGTTGCCATAGAAAACCTGGTCGGGTTTAATTTTTGTAAATATGGCCACCCCACTATAGCCCTTTTTTTGAGCAGAAAACCAAAACGTCTGATAACCTAAATCTTCAATTGATTTAAAATCTACATTGTCTTTATGTGCTTTTGTTTCTTGTAAACAGATGATATCTGCTGGATCTGTTTGCAACCAGTCTGTAAAACCTTTTTTAATTGCGGCACGGATACCGTTAACGTTGTATGAAATGATACGCATATTGTAAATGAATTAATAGGTAATTTGTCTTTTCAAAAAATCCCAAGCTTCTAAATAAACATCAATATCATTTGGATAATCATGTCTACCACCAATTACTTTTAGCAAAACAATTTCTGGCTTGCCTTTTTTAAAATAGCGATATTTTTCAATGGTCTTACCATCAGTAGGGTCAGTATCTGGAAGTAATTCTTTTGTGGGTTCACCTTCATAACCTGCAAGACCAGCCCAATAATGAAACGTTTGTTCAGTTGATAAAACCGTACCCAAAATTGTGCCTGGGATTACAACTTCACCTCCATTATATGGGTTCACAGGATCGTTTGTGCCATTGATTATCATTACCGGAATAGCTATGCCAGAGGCTAAACAATCCATATTTTTTGCATCAGGTAAATTAGCAATAATAGCCGTGATTGCTTTGATTTTAGTTGGCATTGTTAAAGCCAATTTGTAAGCCATATGTCCACCACCTGAAGTGCCAATAGCAAATACCTGATGAGTGTTTATGTCGTAATGTTTTTTAAAATATCGAATCATCTCGTCGAAAAATACTTCTTCATTTATATTTTCTTTATTAGCTATTGCTGTAGAAGCTTTTCTGCATTCATTCCAGAAGTGCAGGTATCCATCCGGATATACTAAGAGAAGGTTTTCTTTTTCCTCAATTGCTGCAAGTTTTTTAGCTCCGGTCATTATTTGTAAACCTGTTCCGCCAGAACCATGTAAAACAAAAACCAAGCTTCTATTGGAAATTGAATTAATTGGTTTAGTAAAATGAAAAGTTCGATAATGCCCTTCAATTAAAATACTATCACTCAATAATTGTGATGAAGCATTTAAATAAAGAGTTAATAATAATAAAAGAAAAATATATTTTTTCATTGATAATTTTTCTACAATAATGAATTATTTATGTCTATACTTATAATAAAGATAAGAGTACTTAGTTTAAAAATCATTTTGTAAGCTTCATTCATTAACTATATATTTGTCTCGGTTTCGGTTCTGATACTTTTGAAAAGTAGAAAGATTAATAGGGAATCCGGTGTAATTCCGGGACTATCCCCGTAGCTGTAAGCTCCTTAAAATTATTCAATCTTCGTGCCACTGTTTATAACGGGAAGGCCTTGAATAATGGAGTAAGTCAGAAGACCTGCCGCCACCATCACAATTTTTCAGCTTTCGGGTGAAAGGCATGGAGTGTAAGCGTCGTAAGGCTTTTATATTTCTATCTTTTATTATTTCCTGAAAGTGGTCACAACAAAAATTTCTTACAAATGAAAAGAAAATTTTTAGTTATGGCTGCTATCATCATCAGCAGTCAGCTACATGCACAAGACAGTGCCATTGTAAAGCAATTGGACGAAGTAATTGTAACCGCTAACAGAGTGGAACAAAAACAAAGCAGTACCGGTAAAATGGTTACAGTTATTAATCAGGAAACTTTACAACGCAATGCAGGGAAAACACTTGCGGAAATCATTAATTATCAAGCCGGTATTTTTATTAATGGTGCAAACAACAATGCAGGAACTAATCCTGACGTGTATTTGCGGGGTGCAGGAACTGGAAATACTTTAATATTAATTGATGGAATTCCGGTAGGAGATCCTTCGAATATCAATAACACTTTCGATTTAAATATGATAAGTTTAGGTCAGGTAGAAAGAGTTGAAATTTTAAAAGGTGCACAAAGTACTTTATGGGGGAGCGATGCTGTAGCAGGTGTAATAAACATCATCACTAAAAAAGCAGAAAAAAATATCATTAATCCCACAGCCATGTTAAGCTATGGCACTTATCAAACATTTAGAGGGAATGTTGGATTAAATGGAACGATTAATAAATTCAGCTATCACTTGGTTTATGATTTTATGAATACAGGTGGGTTCCCTGTTGCACATGATAGTACCGGGAAGATGAATTTTAAAAATGATGATTTTAATCAAATCAGTTTTCAAGCAAAACTTGGGTATCAGTTTAATGATCACTTTTCTCTCAAAGCTTTTAGTACACAATCGAAGTACCATGGTAGCACAGATCCAGGCGCTTTTCAGAACGACAAAGACGATTATTTTACCAATAAAAATTCATTGCAAAACTTTGAATTATTGTATATGAATAAAGGAATGCAAATGCATTTGTCTCAAAGTTTTTTACAAAATACCAGATCTTATTTGAACGACAGTGCTAGTGTGAGTGGTTTTGATATTTATTCGAAAGGAGATTATCATGGTAACACTGCAGTTACAGAACTATTCGGAAATTTTGCTCTAGGCCATAATATCAAATTGATATCTGGCTTACAAAGTATGACTCAGCAAACCGATCAACATTATTTGAGTATTAGTATGTATGGACCTTATGAAACAGAATTAGGAGACAGTGCTAAAGTAACTAATGTGGCAATGTATCATTCTATTTTAATAACTGGCAAATCAGGATTTGATGTTGAAGCAGGATTACGATATAATCATCATAGTATTTATGGGAATAATCTTACTTATACTTTTAATCCCTCTTATCATATTAGCGACTTTGTAAAATTGTTTTTTAATATTTCATCCGCTTATAAGATTCCATCCCTGTATCAATTATATAGTGAATATGGAAACAAAAATTTAACTCCGGAAAAAAGTGTCAATACTGAAATTGGTTTGCAAGTGTTTACTAAGAATAAAAAATCAAATTTTAGGTTAGCTGCATTTAAAAGAGATATCAAAGATTTAATAGTATTCTATACTGATCCAAATACGTATGCAAGTAATTATATTAATCGTGACAAACAGCACGATTATGGATTTGAATTGGAATCAACTATCGGATTTTCAAAAAAATCAAATTGGTTGAATAATCTTACTTATGTAGATGGTGAAGGTGAGAATGCCGGGATTAAAACCAAAAATTTATATCGTCGTCCAAATTTTATATGGAATTCAACATTCAAAGCTGAGCTTGCAAATGGGTTCAC
>CAIJZG010000051.1 GCA_903825065.1 uncultured Bacteroidota bacterium | reverse complement strand
TCACAAGGCCAGCTTCATCGGTGACTAATATATTAGTGCTATCCAATAATGTTGCGCCAGTAAAAAGTTGATCTGCCTGAAATTTTCGAAAAGCCATGCTTGCAATTTGAGCGAAGTTCAGAAAAAGATAAGAGATAAAACAGATAAGTGAAGTGGGTTGAACAAGAAGTGTTAACCCTAGGCTGCAGCCAAGGGGCTCGGGTTTACAGTATATTCATACAAGCCCTCAATTTTACCCTCGAGTTAACCACATGAATTAATCCCTGAAACTATCTCTATTCATAGCATATTACTAATTTACAGCCCTAATTCCCAACAAATCCGGCCGTTTCAGCATACTAATAAATATTTGTGACAAATTTTTTATTGATAATCAATCAATTACAGAAGTGTCATAAAAAATACTTTCTATTTTTCTTGGAAAATCGAGTGTAGGAATCCTACCTTCGCCCCCCGAATAAATCGGAACATTCAAGCCGGTGGGATAGCACCGGTTAAATTAAAAAGAAAAATTATGAGTAAACTTCATTTCACCACCAAGTCTGCTAATGCGGCTACCGTTCAACATAACTGGTATGTTGTTGACGGCACTAATCAAACCGTGGGACGTATTTCTTCCAGAATTGCAGCTGTTTTGCGTGGTAAGAACAAAGCCTACTATACTCCTCACGTTGATTGTGGAGATAATGTAATTGTGATCAACTGCGATAAGGTTGTTTTCACAGGTAACAAAGGAGCTGATAAAGTGTATCAAAACTATTCTGGACATCCAGGTGGTCAAAAACACGAAGCTGCTCAGGATCTTTTAAAGCGTCGTCCAGAAGTAGTTATAGAAAGAGCTGTAAAAGGCATGCTTCCTAAAAATCGTCTTGGCCGCAAATTGGTTAAAAAATTATTTGTGTACGCTGGTGCTGAGCATCCACATGCTGCTCAACAACCAAAAGAACTGAAATTCTAATTTAAACACATTCCAAACCAAGTATAATGGAAAAACAAAAAAACGCAGTTGGTCGTCGTAAAGAAGCTGTAACCCGTGTATTTATTAGCAAGGGCGATGGCAAGATCACTGTAAACGACAAAGATTACAAAGCATATTTTCCGCTTGTTTACTTGCAGAACCAAGTAGAAGCACCTTTGAAA
Source organism: uncultured Bacteroidota bacterium (assembly GCA_903825065.1). Lineage (GTDB taxonomy): Bacteria > Bacteroidota > Bacteroidia > Chitinophagales > Chitinophagaceae > Sediminibacterium. The sequence goes on along the minus strand of CAIJZG010000051.1, from coordinate 6,198 downwards.
ACTGCTGATGTAGTTGGCAAATTTGACATCGTTATTAATGCAGCCGGTGGCGGACTGAAAGGTCAAGCTGAAGCAGCTAAATTGGGTATCGCTCGTGCACTTCTAGAAGTGAACGCTGAATTCCGTCCTGTGTTAAAAGCAGCTGGTCAGTTGAAGCGTGATCCACGTGGTGTTGAACGTAAGAAATTCGGTCACAAGAAAGCACGTCGAAGCTTCCAGTTCAGTAAACGTTAATATTTGGGATTTGATATTGCTGATTTTAAATTGGTATATCAACAACTCAATTTCAAATTTCAAATTAAAAAATTCAAACTCATACAATGGAAAATAACACTTCATTACAACAGCAACTTCTGGAGGCCGGCGTACATTTTGGTCACCTGAAAAAGAAGTGGAACCCAAAGATGTTGCCTTATATCTTCGCTGAGAAGAAAGGTATTCACATCATTGATCTGAACAAAACGGTAGATCATTTGCAAGAAGCTTCAGCAGCCATGAAACAAATCGCTAAAAGCGGTAAGAAGATCATGTTCGTGGCTACTAAAAAACAAGCTAAAGAAATCGTTAGCGAATGTGCTAAGAAAGTAAACATGCCTTACGCTACTGAACGTTGGTTGGGTGGTATGTTAACCAACTTCAACACTGTTCGTAAGAGCGTTAAAAAAATGCAGAGTATTGAAAAAATGCTTGCTGATGGTAGCGCAGAAAGCCTTACTAAAAAAGAGCGTTTGACTTTAACTCGCGATAAAGAAAAAATGGAAAAAGTATTGGGCGGTATCGCTCAGTTAGGTCGTTTACCGGCTGCTTTATTCCTTGTTGATATCGGATGTGAGCATATCGCATTGGCTGAAGCTAAACGTTTAGGCATCACAACTTTTGGTATGGTAGATACTAATAGCGATCCTAATAAAGTAGACTTCCCAATTCCTGCAAACGATGATGCAACTAAATCAATCGCCATCATTACTAACTATATCATTGCAGCAATCGCTGAAGGTTTGGCTGAACGTCAGGCTTCTAAAGATGATGATGAAAGTGATGACAGCAATAATGAAAATGAAACACGCGCTCGTCGCCTAGAAGCTGAAGCTCAAGCTGAAGCTGGTCGTGGCGGTAGAAGAGGTGGAAATAATGCACCTGCTGGTGGACCAGCTGGTGGACCTCCAAAGCGTCGTACACCTAGTAGTGGAAACCGTCGCCCAGCTGGTGGTGGTGGTGGAAGATAATTTATTATCCCTTTTGGGTCATTAGTCATCTGCTTATGGGTAATGACTAATGACCCAATTTTTATATAACATTTATTTAAAAACTGAATATGTCAACTGTAACAATAACCGCTGCTGATATTAATAAATTACGTCAGGCTACTGGAGCTGGTATGCTTGATTGTAGAAAAGCTTTGACTGAAACTAATGGAGATTTTGAAGCTGCCATCGATTGGTTGCGCAAACAAGGTCAGAAAGTTGCTGCAAAACGTAGCGACCGTGAAGCAAAAGAAGGTGTGATTATTGCAGGAACCTCTGCTGATCATAAAACTGGATTCATTGTATGTATTAGCTGCGAAACTGATTTCGTTTCTAAGAATGCTGAGTTTGTTGCCTTTGCAAAAAGTATTGCTGAAGCTGCCATTGCAAATGATGTGAAGAGCGCTGAAGAATTAAATGAAGTATCTATCAATGGTGCGAAAGTGGCTGATTTAATCAACGATAAATTAACTTCTATCGGTGAGAAAATTGGTGTTGCTAAATTTGAAAGAATTGAAGCTCCATTTGTTGCATCTTATATCCACGGTGCAAACCGTATGGGTGTTTTAGTTGGATTAAGTGCTGAAGCTGCTGAAGCTGGTAAAGATGTAGCTATGCAAATTGCTGCTATGAACCCTTTAGCTGTTGATCCAGAAAGTATCCCTGCTGCATCAGTAGAAAGAGAAAGGGCAATCGTAGTAGAAACTATGAAAGCAGATCCTAAAATGGCAGGAAAACCAGACGAAATGATTGCGAAAATTGCAGAAGGAAAATTAAATGCTTTCTTTAAAGAAAACACATTACTTGCTCAAGCTTTCGTAAAAGATGGTGGCAAGACTGTAGGTGAATACTTAAAATCAGTTAGTGCTGATTTGAAAGTAACAGAATTTAAACGTGTTGCTTTAGGATAATCCTTAGCTTCTCATATTAAAAAAGCCGTCTCGATAAAATCGAGCGGCTTTTTTAATTATCAAAACTGTTTTCATTAAAACATAAAGAAGATCACAACAATTGCAAATATGGCGTGAAAGGTATGAAGCCACCAATTATCTAACTTATACTTTGCGTATAAAACAAAATTAAACCTAGTTACCAATAAGAAAATAGGAATGGCATATCTAAGAGATTCGCCCCTAAAGAATCCATAACCAGCCGCTAGTGCCATCAATAAATATAAGAAGGATGGAAGTATTTTTACAACTAGTCCTTGATTTGATTTCGACTTCGTTCTAACGTTATACATATTATTTGTTTTTGCTTTAAAAGATAACCCCGGTTTATAAAGATTAGCAAGCTATAAAACACTTATGAAAATAAAAATGATGAAATCACCGAATTTTTAAGATGATTTCATCCACTAAACGCGTGAAAAGCACGGTCTACTTACCTATTCATTTTGGTTGCTCATAAAAAATTCAGGTTATTTGCATAAATATTAGTGCCATGCTTCCAAAATATAAACGCATTCTTCTTAAATTATCTGGCGAGGCTTTATTGGGCGACCAACGCAACGGAGATCCTTTCAATCCAAAAATCATTGAACAATATGCTATTGATATCAAATCGATTTCAGATTTGGGAGTACAGGTAGCTATTGTAATTGGTGGAGGAAATATTTATAGAGGTATGAATGAAGCAGATAGTGGTATTGAAAGAGCACATGGCGACTATATGGGTATGCTAGCCACTGTTATTAACGCAATGGCTATGCAGTCAATGTTAGAGCGCTTCGGAGTCTATACCCGTTTACAAAGTGCTATTCAAATGGATCAAGTTGCAGAACCTTATATTCGCAGAAAAGCATTGCGTCACCTTGAAAAAGGCCGGGTTGTTATTTTTGGCGCTGGTACTGGTAACCCTTATTTTACAACAGATACTGCAGGTTCCTTACGTGCTATTGAAATGAAGGCTGATGTAATATTAAAAGGAACACGCGTGAATGGTATTTATACGGCAGATCCAGAAAAAGACCCCACTGCTACCCGATTCGATAAAATTAGTTACCAAGAATGTATATCGAAAAATCTCAAAGTGATGGATATGACTGCTTTCACACTTTGCATGGAGAATAAATTACCCATCATTGTTTTTAATATGAATGAGCCAGGTAATTTGTTGAAAGTGGTAGAAGGACAGGATTTAGGGACTTTAGTTAGCTAGTCAACCATTAATATAATAATTTGCCCATTTTTGAGGTCTCTTGGTAATTTCGTAATCATGAAGAAACTATTGTTGTTTGTTTGTTGCATCGCTGCACTAAATGGGTTCGCCCAACGTAAAATGTCTTTGACCGACGTAATAAACGTAGCCCTTAAAAATAGTTATGATATTCAATTGGCTCAAAACAATATTGAGATCAGTAATGTAAGTAATAGTTATGGATTTGCTGGAGGACTGCCCGTGGTAACTGGTACTGCAACAGATAATGAACAAGTTACTAGCATCAATCAAAAATATGCCGACCCTACCCGTAATACGGTTAAGGATAATGTAGGAACAAATAACTTAGCAGTAGGTGTAACAGGAAGTATCCTTTTATATAATGGCTTGAGGGTAAATGCAACCAAAAGAAGGCTTGAAGAACTCCTCCAACAAAATCAACAATTGCTTTCTGCACAAATTCAGAATACAATAGCCGGCGTATTATCTAAATACTATGATGTTGTTCGTCAACAATATTTATTAAGAACGATTGATAGAACAATTGAAGTTTCTAAAGAAAAACTACAGATTCTGGAAGTTCGCAAACAAGTAGGTGTTGCAAATAATGCAGATATTTTTCAAGCTCAATTAGATTTGAATGCCAATCTGCAATTAAAAGAATCTCAATATTTAACCATAGATCAAGCAAAAACAGATTTATTGAATTTGATTTTTTTAAAGCCTGCAGATCAAAAAATTATTATTGAAGACACTATCATCATTGATAAATCTATCAGTTTTGATTCTGTACGTAACCATTTAAGTTCCAATCCTGCTGTTATTGCAGCTCAGCAACAGGTTCACATTAACGAATTGATTGAAAAAGAAACTGCTGCTGCACGTTATCCAAGTCTTCGTGCTTCAACTGGATATAACTTAACTAGCGCAAAAAGCGCAGCGGGATTCTCATTGTTGAACCAGAGTTATGGTCCTTTTGTTGGAATCAATCTTTCTGTTCCAATTTACAATGGTACTATTTCAAAAAAGCAACAACAGATAGCTGAAATTAATACGAAGAGTGCTAGAACAAACTTCGATTATTTATTGCTCAATTATGAAACTGATGCGGTTAGAACTTATCAGGCTTATAGTAATTCGATCAATCAGTTAAAAATGGAATCTGAAAATTTGAAATTGTCACAACAATTACTTGAATTAATTTCTAAAAAATTCGAATTGGGTCAGGCTACTATTATAGACGTAAAGCAAGCACAGCAAAGTTTTGAGAATGCATCTTACCGTTTAATTAATCTAACTTATACTGCAAAAATCGCTGAAGTGGAACTGAAAAGATTAGAGAACATACTAAGTGTTAAATATTAGATTTGAGTGGTACTATTTTTCTTGAATATTATTGTACATAAATTAAAAATTCTTATATTTTATGTACAATAAATAGAATAATGAGAAAAACTAATTTAGTAGGAATATATATTTTCGTTTGCTTGATAACTTTTACTGCCAAATCACAAAATATTGATTCCTCGTTAACCAATTTCTACGAAAAATCTCCATTCGAAAAAATATATATTCAGTTTGATAATACTAGATATACTGCTGGGAAAATTATTTGGTTTAAAGCCTATCTTCAGTCAGGTAACGAGCCTTCTAGCATTTCAAAGAATTTTTATATAGATTGGTATGATGATCATGGAAAACTAATTTACGCTACTGTTAGCCCTATTTTAAATGGTAGTACTTCTGGTTCCTATTTAATACCTGAAAAATATACTGGCTCATCCATTCAGGCTATAGCCTATACCAAATGGATGCGCAATTTCGATTCAGTATACTTTTTTAAGAAAAATTTTCAAATTATTTCCAACACTACTAAAATTGAAAAAGATGCTGCGGATTTTCCAGATATTTCAGTACAATTCTTACCCGAATCTGGTATTAGTATTTTAAATAAACAAAACGTAATTGCCTTCAAAGCTGTAAACCAATTTGGTTTTCCTGAAGTAATTAATGGCTATATTAAAAATAAAGAAGGTGATACCATCTGTTCTTTTCAAACTATTCACGATGGAATGGGTAAGTTTTATTATACCCCTTTTTCAGATGAAACATATATAGCAGAATGGAAAGATATTTTTGGTAATACTCATCAAAAAGAATTGCCGAAAGCAGAAAATATAGGTGTCAATTTAATTGTAGAAGCTGGCGATTCAAATAGAATATTTCATATTCAAAGATCAGAAACAGTACCTGAGTCATTAAAAAAAGTAACGGTAATTGGACAAATGAACGGGGAGATAGTTTTTCGAGCTAGTGCTAACCTTTCTAATAAAGAAGTTGTTTCAAGTAATTTACCAATTAATAAATTCGAATCAGGCATCTTACAATTAACCGTATTTGATGCAAATAAGCAACCACTTTGTGAGCGGATTCTTTTTGTAAAAAATGACCGTAACTTTTTAAAAACATCAGTACAATTCGACACACTAAATACGGAGAAGCGAGGAAAAAATGTGATTGAAATTGAATTAAAAGATACCAGCACAGCCAATTTATCATTGGCAATTACAGATGCTGGGCTTACTGAAACACCAGATAATACTATTATTTCTCAACTTTTGCTTAAAGGCGATCTAACTGGAAATGTGTATAATGCTGCCTACTATTTTAGTTCTAATACAGATAGTGTAGCATATCATTTAGATTTAGTGATGTTAACAAATGGCTGGAGAAGGTTTAATTGGAATAGCATTTTAAATAGCTCTTTACCTAAACTCACTTTCGAAAAAGATGC
>CAIJZG010000050.1 GCA_903825065.1 uncultured Bacteroidota bacterium | reverse complement strand
CGGCATCACTGATTGTTGACCGTATGCAAGAACTGATTTTACAAACCGGGCAAAATGGTTTTCATTTTGTAGATGAAGCGGCACCACCATCTTTGATGAAATCTATTGCTATTGAAATTATTAGGCGTAAACTCGTGGTGAGTTGGTGGACAAATGTGCGTTTTGAAAAAAGCTTCACACAAGATCTTTGTTTGCTATTGAAAGCAGCTGGATGCATAGCAGTGAGTGGTGGATTGGAAGTGGCTTCAGATCGGTTATTGAAATTAATTGATAAAGGAATTACCGTATCTCAAGTGGCTAAAGTGTGTAAACATTTTACTGATTCTGGTATTATGGTTCATGCTTATTTGATGTATGGATTTCCCACACAATCAGATCAGGAAACTATTGATTCATTAGAGATGGTGCGACAACTTTTTGAAACAGGCGTTTTACAATCGGCCTTCTGGCATTTATTTACCATGACTGCTCATAGCCCGGTTGGATTGAATCCAGAACAATTTCAAGTAAGGAAACAATCCAATGCCATTGGGACTTTTGCAAATAATGATATTCAACATGATGACCTAACAGGTGCCGATCATGAAAGCTTTGGGTTTGGATTGAAAAAAGCATTATTGAACTATATGCATGGAGCTTGTTTAGAATTTCCATTAAAAGATTGGTTCGATTTCAAAATTCCTAAAACAACTATTGCTCCTGATTTTATTAAGCAGGCAATTGAGGAAGTAGATATAGTTTCTAATGCAAATAGTAAATTAATTTGGCTAGGCAAAATACCGAAATCTGAAATCATTCAAAAGTCAAAAAAGGGAAGTAGCTGGCAAGTCATGTCATTAAATTTTGAAACGCTTAAGTCAAATTTAAGTATAAGTGTGGATCCCGACAAAGGTGCTTGGTTATTGAAGATATTACCTCAATTACATATTCAGAATCCACAACAGTTAAATATTCAAACAATTAAGGCTGACTATGAAAAGGAGGGTCTAGAAGATTTTGAGTTATTCTGGGATAATAAACCGGTAAACACTTTATATAAAGTTGGATTGTTGCGAGTGTAAATTTTTTGAAATAATATTTTAAGTTTGATACTATGACAAAAATTGAATTATTGAATGAGTTGCATCATAGTACTTTTGTAATGATTCAACCTTCACCTATTCATGGAATTGGTGTCTTTGCCATAACAGATATTCCTAAAGGCACTAAGAATATATTTATTAAAGAATCAGGAGAATGGATTAAAGTGCATCGGGCAGAGGTGAATGCATTACCCGCACACAGCAAAAATTTAGTAGAGACTCATTGTTTGTTTGATGACGACTATTACTATCTTCCTGATTATGGGTTTAAAAAACTAGATATTGTCATTTTTATAAATCATTCCGATCATCCAAATATCATCTCCGTAAATGATGGCGTGTATTTTGAATCTATCAGAGATATTCCATGTGGAGAAGAGTTGCTGATCGATTATGGTACTATTGTTGATTCAACTGAATAATCTTAATTATCATGATGTAACACCAGAAAATACCGGTAATTGGCATTATTGGACGCAGGCAACAGTAGGAGAAATTGTTTTCCCCAAAGCTGGTAAAAACTTACTCACACTTAAATACAACAAAGGATCCAATCTTGCTTATTTGGATTTCTTACTAGTTGAACCTGCAAAAGAATAATAATTATTCTGGAGCTACTTGTTTGGTGGTACTTCTATATAAGTAGGTATCGTAAATATGTCTGCGTGCAAAACGACCCGGTGTTTCTGAATTCACCAATTTTACATAAATGGCTTTAGGTACACCAAAATATTCGTAAATCACGCCATCAGAAAATGTAATTCTTAGGATCTCAGATTTATATTCAAAGTCATCAATGGAAGCCTTAGCTGTGGTTTCTTCATATGCGGCTTTCATTTGCTCTCTTGTTTCCGGAGCAATGCTTACTAAAAAATGATAGGCTTCAATGATCTTTTTGCTTTTGTCTTCTGCCTCCAATTTCATTTCATGATTATCATGAAATTTATCGGGATGCCAGTCTTTCATCAATTTGCGGTACAAGGATTTTAATTCTTGTAATTCGGTATTTTCTTCTGCACCCATCAATTTTCTATAACGCAAAATTCTATTCATAAACGTATACTTGATATCAATTATTGGAATCATTCATTCAAATTTTGATCCCGTTTGAGCGGCGAAACTATTGCTTTAATTCTATTTTCAGCATTCTTCTTTACTTTGCATGATGAACTTATTGTATCATACGGGTATTTATCTTGCACAGGGTTCTGATAGTAATATGCTCATAGAAGCTTTGTTATCAGCTAACTTATGTATAGATAATATTGATTTAATATCACAAAAGCCAGCTGTATATTCCGATCATTCTTTGAAACTTTTTTTAGAGGAAGAATACCTCCATGGTGGTGCTGCTTTTGAATCGGAATACGGTAGACCCTTACATCATTTGTCGAGCGGGGAGCAGAAAAAGGCTTTGTTAAATCATTTATCATTCCAGAAAGCCCACTGCATTATTTTAGACGAATTATACGATCATATAGATGTAGCTGGTCAGGCTGCCATCAAAGAAAAAATCTGTCAAAGGGCTCTGACTAAAACAGTGATTCAATTATTGCATCGAAGAAAAGATGCGCTTCCATTTATTGAAAAATGGATGGTTTATCATCAAGATCAGTTAATTGCATTTGAGAATAAAGAGGCCTGGTTTGATTGGATCGAAAGTCAAAAAAATAAAAGTGGCTATAAATTTTTACCCCATCCAATAAAAGAATATGCCACCATCGAAGGCCCCCTTGTTTTGATGAATGGGGTTTCTGTTTTTTATGAAGGGAAACCGATAGTGCAAAATGTACAATGGACTATACACCATGGAGAATTTTGGCAATTAGTTGGACCCAACGGATCAGGAAAGTCTACACTGCTTTCGTTAATTAATGGGGATAATCCCAAAGGTTATGGTCAAGAATTATATTTATTCGGATGCAAAAAAGGATCTGGGGAAACAGTCTGGGATATCAAAAAAAATATTGGCTATTTTAATTCTTCGATTACTTTACATTTTAGTAGACTAGATAGCATTGAAAAAATGATTGTATCAGGATTCAACGATTCGATAGGATTGTATGTAGTGCCAACAGATCAACAATTAAGATTAGCACGGGAGTGGTTACATTTTATTGGTTTATATGATTTGCGAAATAAACCTATTCAATTTTTGCCCGTTGCTCAACAACGAATGGTATTAATTGCTCGTGCCATGGTAAAGCATCCTCCTTTACTAATATTAGATGAACCCACTGCAGGTTTAGATGATACAGGCGCGGCTCTCATTATACAAATGATTCAGCAGATATCTGCAGAAAGCCATTCAGCAATACTGTATGTCTCGCATAGCAAAGAAGAGGGCTTGAATCCTGAATATATACTCGAATTGCATCCTGGAGCTTCAGGTTCGATCGCATCAATTCATCAGCATTAAATAATTATTCTTTTAAATATTTTTAGGTGTTTTCTGCAGTAATTTTTTCTAGAAACACCCGAACGAAAAACAGGGTCTTAACTGTTTTAATCAATTTTTCCAGCGATTAAGTTTGTTGTTACTAGTGATACTTTATTTATCATCTAAAACAATAAACATGGCTAAGATTAAAAAAACGAAATCAACCTATTCATTCGGATGGCTTCCTGATTTACCAGACCATCGGGATTTGATGTATTCAGCTCCTATGTTCATTATGCGTAAGCTTCCTGTTAAAATTGATTTACGAATGAATTGTCCGGAAGTGTATGACCAAGGTGCATTAGGCAGTTGTACTGCTAACGCTTTAGGTGCCGCATTTCAGTTTGGTCAAAAAAAGCAATCAATACCAAGTTTTGTGCCTTCTCGACTTTTTATTTATTATAACGAAAGGGTATTGATTAATGCTGTTCTTTCTGATAGTGGTGCATTTATTAGAGATGGGATCAAAACTATGAATACACAAGGTGTTTGTAATGAAAATGATTGGCCTTATATCATCCAGCAATTCACTACAAAGCCGCCTACCGCATTATATAAAAAGGCAAGGACCAATCAAGTATTAAGTTACTTGCGATTAAATAACGCTAACTTAAATCAACTCCAGTCATGTTTATCGGAAGGGTTCCCTTTTGTATTTGGGTTTACTGTTTTTGAAAGTTTTCAATCAATCAGTAAAAATGGGATCATGCCCATGCCAACAGCAAAGGAAAAAAGATTGGGTGGACATGCAGTAATGGCTGTAGGATATAACGATACAAACAAAATGTTTATCATTCGTAATTCGTGGAGTAAGAATTGGGGTGATCTGGGTTATTTTTATATGCCATATTCTTATATCACCGATACCAATAGAGCAGACGATTTCTGGACTATACGGTTAGTTGAAAAAGGCCTTGCAGTTAGAAAGAAAAAGGGTTGATAATAATAAAAAAGCAGTCCAAATATTCGGACTGCTTTTGTTACAATATATACAACGGGGGGTATTTATTTATATTAGATTTTACACAATGTATTTATATAATTATTTCGTCAATGAAATAATTTAGTCATTTAGTGTTACAATTTGGTCTAATATGGAATTTTTGGTGATTTCGTTAAATTTATTGATCAAATTGCGTACTAAAGCTTAAACGTGATTAAAAAGTTGGGCTTTGTATTGTAGACCCAAAATATTTCATCAGTCATATGAGTTATAAAATATTGATTATTGAAGATGAGAAAAGAATTAGAGATTCCATTGTGGAGTTTTTAGAAATGCATAATTATGAAGTATTAGAAGCAGAGAACGGTGAAGTTGGAATTAGGGTTGCTTTTGCAGAAAACCCCCATCTCATTTTTTGTGATATGATGATGCCTGTCATTGATGGTATGGGTGTATTAAAAGCTATTAATTCATCTGAAATAGCATCAACACCATTTATTTTTCTAACTGCTCTTGCTCAAACAGATGAGTTAAATACTGCTATGAGCTTTGGGGCAGATGGCTATATTTTTAAACCTTTTAAGTCGAAAGAATTATTAGATGCCATAAAGAAATGGCTGAATTAAGTGATCTAATTATTTTTTGAAACATCCTGAGGTAAAACTAACTTAAAAGTGGTTCCTATATTTTGTTTGCTCTCAAATGTAACTTCACCTCCATGCAATTCAACAAAGTAGTGTACTAAAACTAATCCAATCCCAGTTCCTTTTATATTTTGAACATTAGATGCTCTAAAAAAAGATTTAAACATTTGTCCTTGTTCTGTTGCCGGGATTCCGACGCCAAAGTCTGTAATAAATATTTCAACTTTATCTGTATGGTGAATGACCTTTACTATCGGGCTTTTTTTATTTTTAGAATATTTGAAAGCATTCGAAATTAAATTTTCAAATATTAAATTCATGAAAATTCTGTCAAATTCAATAAGTTTTGCAACCCCCTCTTCTTCAAATTTAATTTTCCTATTATCATCCTGCAATTCGCACTGTTTTTTGATAATGTCTTTTATAGTTTGACTTATATCATACTTGCTTTTTGTTAGCTCAAATGATTCAGATTCGATTTTTCCTAACATTAAAATATCATTGATTAATATAGTAAGTCTATCAATCTCTTCATCAATTGTTTGGATATGTTTCTTTGCTTTTTGAATATTAATTTCATCATTATTTTCTAAATAAATATTAGCGAGCTCTGCACTTGTTTTAATTGCCGTCATCGGTGTTCTGAACTCGTGAGAGGCCATACTAACAAACTTGGATTTCAATTGGTTTAATTGCCTTTCCTTTTCAAGAGATGCAAGAAGTTGTTGTTCAAGTATTTTTCTTTCATCTATAATTCTCGAAGATGCATTGATCAACTTTCTGCCATAGAAATCATCATAAAATATTTTCGCATTTGTTTCTATCCAATGATAACCTTCGTTCATATTTTTAAATCGATAGGTAGTGTAGCTGTCTAAATTTTTTGATTCATATTGGAATTTCGAAAAATTGATTACCGAGTCTATATCATCTGGATGAATAAATTGTTTCACATTTTTGCCGATCAATTCATTATTGGGAATACCTACCAAATTTGAAATAGATGGAGATACATACAAAAAAGTCCCGTCTGTTTCTAAAAGGCAAACCAGGTCGTTTACATTTTTTGATAATAGTTCGTAGCGATAACTATTTTCTTTTTCTTTTGAGATATCTGTTAAGGTTCCTGTGGTTCCAGTAATGTTTCCTTCCCGATCTAGTAAAAGCGTTGCAAAAACTCTAATCCATTTTATATTCCCTGATTTTGTGATATACCTTATTTCATGCGAGCAATAGTTTTTTTCTTTATTAATCAGGGGAGTAAACAGAATTTGGTTTTTTTCAACATCATCCGGATGAAGATATTTGAAGAACAATGATCCTATCGATTCCTCAAGTGAAAATTCCATAATATTTTCCCAAGAACGATTTAAGTAGGTCCATGTACCCTCTTGATTAGTTTGAAAAACGATATCAGTTACATGATCAACTACATATTTATATTTCTCTTCGCTTTCAATCAGCCTTTTTTGTGATTCATTAAATAATGTAATGTCTTTGCCAATTGTTGTAAGACCTGATATCTCATTATTGTTATTATTGAAAATTGGAGATATTTTCAACTGAATAACTTGGTCACCAATGTATAAAACGGTATCAATATGTTCTCCTGTCAATACTTTTTTATACCAATTAGCTAGATTAATACTGATCGAGGAATCGCCTTTGATAAATTCAGTTTGTTGCCCTATTTCAGGATATTTTTTAAAGAAACTGTGATACACATTAGCATAAGGTTCATTAAAAACTATAAATTTAAATTCTTTGTCTAGAGAATATATTACATCTTTTGTATCAATTTTATTAGTTTCAAATGCGCTTTTAATAAATGAAGTTATATTTGAAATATTTCTTTCGTTTTTCTTATCAATGAGAAAAACAGAAATTCCGTCAACCTGTTTATTTCTTCCAATTGGTGAAAAAGCGATTTTATAGTCTGACCCTTCCAGCGTGAAATCTTGTATAAAAAATCCATTTTTGATGCATTTATTATAGGCTTCTTTATAAGTGTTTATTATTTGGGAAGGTATTTTTGATGAAAATATAGAATCCCCAATATTGTAAACAGTTTCAAATCTTTTCCAAACCAATTTATCGAATAATTTATTTTTTGCTATAATTCGAAAGTCTTTATCAATGGCATAAAATATCAATCCAATATTATCAAAAAGAGTTTCAATATAATTGTTATTAAAATCTATTATTTTTTTATACTTTTTTTGCTCATCTAAAGGTGCTAAATTTCCAATAATGGAAATTAAATCTTGCCCTTCTCTATTTATTGTACCAGTATTGATGATATATTGATAAGTTCCATCCAACCTTTTCATTCTTAAGGTTACTTCAAACTCTGTTATTTCATTTATTCTTGTAAAAAAGTCTTTTATAATTGCATTATCATCAGGATAAATTAATGATTCCCAAAATCCATCTTGGTAATAATTTTCAGCAGGGTGGCCTAGTAATTTTTCGACTGAAGGACTAATATAACCCTGATGACTGGATATATTAATTATATATACTATTGAATGCTTTGATAAATTTAAAGCCTGTAATATTTGAGAATCCTGTAAATGTTTCATAGGGGAGAAAATATCATATTGGGAATAATAATTTCCCATTTCTTATTTTTAGTAAAAAAAGTTTAATTATTTGATGATCAATGTAACAGTTTAATCAAAAAGAAAACGGATTAATCAATTTGTTGATTTTTTTAGTCGTTTGCCCCATTTAATAAGTTCATACCAAATTACAGTACTGCTCCCAAATCCAACTGCAATAAGAATTTGATAATATGATAATTGTGCGAATTCAAAAAAGCGAGTCAGTGGTGGTACAAAAATTAATACACCTGTTATAGCTACCGTGATCAGAATAATTAGAACAACCAGGTTGTTTTTATATTTTAAAGTAGTTATCAAAGAATAGTAAAAGGATCTATTCACTAAAGTGAGAATAATGTTTGCAACAATCAATACTGTAAAAACTATTGTTCGAGTGGTTGCTTCATCAAGTTGCTGATGAATAGCATATTGATATGAAGCCAATGTTCCAGCTGTAATCATAAATCCTTGTATGATGCTGGTAGTTAATTCTTTCCAATTAAAGAATGTGTTGCTTAATGCACGAGGCTTTTGGTTCATGGTGTTTCTTTCCATGGGTTCATTTTCATAAATGATAGAACAAGTTGGGCCCATTATTAACTCGAGAAAAATGATATGCACAGGACTGAAAATATTGGGATACACCCAACCAAGTGCTAATGGCATAAATACTGTTAATACAATAGGTATATGAATGGAGATGATATATTGTATAGCTTTCTTTAAGTTGGTATAAATCCTTCTTCCCATAGCTATCGCATCAACCATTTTTGAAAGATCATCTTCAATGAGGATTAGGGAAGCAGCCTCCTTAGCAATCTCAGTTCCTTTTCTGCCCATGGCAATTCCAATATGAGCAGCTTTTAATGCCGGTCCGTCATTTACACCATCACCTGTCATTGCAACAATTTCGTTATTTCTTTTTAGTGCATTAATGATTCTTAATTTAGCTTCAGGAAACATTCTTGTAAATATTTGCATTTCGGTGACCCTTTTATCCAATTCTATATCACTTAATAACATTAACTCATCACCAGAAATGGTTTTGTCGTAACCTTTAAAACCCACTTGTTCTGCAATGGATCTTGTAGTGGCTGCATTATCACCTGTTACTATTTTTACAGCAATACCCGCTTTATAAAAATGGGTTAAAACTTCGTGGATATTTTTTTTGGGAGGATCATAAAAAGCAAGAGCACCCTTAAAATCAAATTTAAATTCCTGTTGTGTTTTGGGGAAATCTATGCCTTTATGTGAAGTATCTGCCACACATAATACTCTATACCCATCTTTGGTAAATTGGTCAATAGCTTTTTGTATTTCATTAATTTGTGTTTGATCTAATTTTGAAACATTCATAATGGCCTCTGGTGCTCCTTTGGCTGCAATAATTCTTTGTCCACTTTTATTTTCAAAAAGATGGGTCATCATGGGTGGCTTACCACTCAAAGGATATTCATGAATCATATGATAGTCTTCTCTCTCATCTTTTTCGGATTGAATGAGGTAACACTCATGTAAGGCAATTTCCATTGGGTCGAAAGGTATCGGCTCGCTTGCCCACATGGCAGTTTTGATTAATTCTTTTTCATAATGATTTAATTGCTTACTGATGTCGCTAATATTTCCATCATGCAAAGCAAATACTTTAGCCAGGCTCATTTTATTTTCTGTGAGAGTTCCTGTTTTATCGGTACATATTACAGTAGCACTGCCTAGCGTTTCTACCGTTTTTGTTTGTTTCACAATGATCCCCATTTGCATTAAACGCCAGGCACCTAATGCCATAAACGTAGCAAGTGCAACCGGTATTTCCTCTGGTAATATACTCATCGCAAGTGTGAGTGCTTTAAGTAAACTATCGAGTAAATTTTTTGAGTGTACGTAATTAATGAACCATACAATCAGAAAAACTATGGCCCCCAGGATAACCATCTTTTTTACAAAATGGAAGATCTGTTGTTCTAGTGGAGTTTTTTCTTCTGTGATACTTTCTAAACTTTTTCCAATTTTGCCAAGCTTTGTATCATTTCCTGTAGCGGTAACTGTTGCAATAGCCAATCCGCCTGTAACACTGGTACCGCGATAGATATATGGATCTTCTTTAGTTGCATCTTTATAAACTGAAAATGATTCACCGGTAAGAATAGATTCATTAACTGAAAAGTCATTTGACCTCACAATTAAACCATCTGCAGCAATAGTAGAGCCCTCTTCCACCATTAGACAATCACCTACTACTAATTCTTCACTTTTTATTTCAGTCAATACTCCATTGCGAATAACTTTTGCACTGGGTTCAGAAAAGTTTTTTAATTTTTCTAACGCATTTCTGCTTCTTGTATCCTGATACAAAGAAATAGCTGCAACCAAAACAATGGCGCAAGACAAAAAAATACCATCACCTGTTTTTCCACTAACAAAATATATGATAGAAGCTGCTAAAAGAAGAACTACCATCGGTTCTTTTGCCAAGCTCTTTAAGGCATCAATGAACCCATTTCCTTTTTTGTATTCAAGTGTATTATGGCCAAATTTCTCCCTGGCTTCGATAACTTGATAATCGGTTAAATCCTCAATATTGTAACTGTTATTTGCCATTATAGAAAAAGTTTGAACTGCATAATAGCTCAATTGACATCAAACTTCCAATGATAAAGGTCAGCTTTTGTTTAAAGCCCTAAAACAGCCTTTAATTTTGAATAGCCCGACTTGCTTACAGGTAATTTCTGGCCTGTACTAAGTATGGCCAAATAGCTGTCTTTTTCATAAGGTTCTAGCTTGCTAATGAGTTGGATTTTTACGAGGTAGGAGCGATGGATACGGGCGAAATCTACTTCACTTAGATGTGTTTCGAAATATTGCATGGTTTTGTTCTTCAAAAAAACGCCTTCGGCAGTATGTATTTTTACATAATCGTCGGCCGCTTCTAAATAATGAACTTGTTGTACAGGAATAATCTTGATCAGACCATTTTCTTTTAAAACAATACGATTTTGAATGCCATTCCCAATATGAATGGTATCCAATAATTGTAAATTATTTTGATTGGTACCACTTTTTTGTTCCATCCATTTTTGTACTGCTTTATGAAATCTTTCTCTGCTAAAAGGCTTTAAAAGATAGTCAATAGCATGTGCTTCAAAAGCTTTGATAGCATATGCTTCAAATGCTGTGTTAAAAATAACAGCGGGAGGATTTTCAATTAATTCTAATAATTCAAATCCATTAATCTTGGGCATTTGAATATCAAGAAAAATTAAATCGGGTTGTTTTAAATTAATAGCCTTTAGCCCTTCAAATCCATCACCACATTCTTGCACTAATGTTAGCTCTGGAAAATCGTTTAAATATTCTTTAACTAAACTTCTTGCTAAAGGTTCGTCATCTATGATTATTACTTTCATGATATTAAAGAAGGGATTTCTAAAGTACAAGTATAAGTTGTTTTTGTTGCAGTTGTTTTAATTAAGTCATTCCTGCCATAAAGTAAAAATAAACGCCTTCGAATGCTGGAAAGTCCAAAGCCGGTTCCTTTATTTGCAATCGAAGTATCGGCATCATATGGATTAGTAATCATTATGCGTAATCCTTGAGGAAATGTTTGCACATCAATACTAATTGTTACTGATTCTGTTGTATCATATAATCCGAATTTGATAGCATTTTCTATAATAGGTTGAAGTATCAATGAAGGCAAACTGATTTTTGTTGCATCTTCACTAATCGAAACGATTGTATCTAAACGATGTCCAAATCTTACTTTTTCAATTTCTAAATACAATTGCAAATAATCGATTTCTTCTTGTAATGGAATGAACTCTTGCCCCTCATTTTTTAGTGTGCCTCTTAAAAAATCTGATAATTGTTGAATCATGAATCGAGCTTTTTCGGGTTTTGATCCAGCCAAAGCACTGATACTATTCAAACTATTAAATAAAAAGTGAGGTTGTAATTGTTGCCTCAATTTAAACAACTCAGCATCTTTTGCAAGTTGAATAGTCTCTAATTCTCTTTCATTAATTTCATTGGCATCTTTTTGTGTAAACCATAAAAGACTAACCATTGTGATGCAACCAATTAAAAGAAAACTTATGAAATAACGAATATTGGAAGTCTGACTCAAAAATTGCTGATAAGCAATGTTTTCTCTAAACCAGATCCACAAAATTATGCGTACTAACAATAACCACAGGCCACTGATGGCTAAGCTTATAATAAATGTGTACCAATATCTTTCCTTGCCTGGAAGATAATAGCGCATATTATTAATAATTAAAAAACTGAATAGTGCTAATAAAATAGAGCTCACTAATGAATCAACCCAAGCAATGGAAGTATTGATTCCTAAATCTTGAAGAAGCTTTAATTGGATTAATGAAAATAAACTCCAACCCAGTGTATAGGATATACTGAGTAGGAGTTTGTTTTTGTTTTGATCAACATTTTCTTTCAAAGCTGGTACTTGAAAAATGTATTTAGTAACTTCTTATTTCAATTCCACCAAATACGGCCGATCCTTTTAATAGTAGAGTTTTATTGATATCGTTATAAGCCCCTGCTGGTGCTCTTCTCTTGTCATCAACTCCATGAAAAACACCATCAAGTTCATTGATTACTTGCCAGTGTGGGGGCACAATTAATTTTATTCCTCCAAAAACTGCTTCTAATCTTAAAATACAAGTGCCATTTATATCTGATTGGGTAAGGTCTATTTCGGCACCTCCAAAAACACAAGAGATCTTTCCACCCTGAAAATTTTTTGAAAGGATCGTTCTTTGTACGCCACTGAATATGGAATTGATTTCTAAATAGTCGTTGCTATCTATTCCTGAAGTACTTCCATAAGCGTCCCAATTGCTACCGCGTTTCCAATTTTTTTCTGCAAATTTTTCACTTATTCCATTTGTATATCCACGTCTATTGGGCTTAAGTATAAATATAATGCCTGCTGCTATTATTAAAATGGGTACAAACAATTTTTGTGTAGGTAAATCATTTAAAAAAGGGATACTCGTAAAATAGTTCTCACCTAAAAAAAATAAACCAATGCCTATCAAAACAATCCATGCATTATTTCTAAAATTATGCTTCAATCCTGAATAGATTCCAACCACAATTATTAAAGTTGGCCATGTGAAGATCCATTCTGGAAACGGAAAATTCATTGTTTTTAGTACATAAGCAACTCCTATTACAATTAGGATTAATCCCAGAATGGTATTGCTGTGATTTTTTGATTTGATGGGGTTTTGATTGTTGTCCATTGTTTTGGTTTTGTTCCACAAATCTAAAGCGGTGTATAAAGCACGGCAAGTACTTTTAGGTTATTGATAAGTAAACCTCGGTAAGTGGCAATAAAACTTCGGTAAAAGAATATTAAGTGGTTTCTGACGCCTGATTCTTTGATTGCCAACCAATTAATAGTACACCAATTATTACTAAAGCAGTTCCTATAACTTGTGGGATAATGATCTTTTCTCCAAGAAAAAAATGTGCTTGAATAATGGTTGATACAGGGCCAATACTAGTGATGATGGACACGTTATTACTTCCAATCTTTTTCATACCATTACTCATCATAAATGAAGGAAGTACCGTCGCAATAATTGCCAATGCTATACTATAGCCAATTAAAGTTGGGGTGAAAGGAATTTGTTGAATATTTTTTGTCACTAGAAAATGTATGAAAATGCCTACAGTAGCAGCAAGCATGGCATAGGCAGTGTATCTTGTAACGCCCACTTTCGGAATCATTCTTCCGGTACCCACCAAATAAAAGCTATACGTTATGGCACAAAGAAAAATCATGAATGAACCAAAATAAAAATTTGGATTACTGGTATCAATTTTCATTTCACCTATATAGGCAATGCCAATCCCTAAATAAGTTAATACAAGTGCAATAACCTGTGTTTTATTAAGTTTGGTTTTATATAAGAAGGTATTTATTAATACTGAAAAAGTAGGGTATAGGAATAGTATTAATCTTTCTAATCCTGCCGATACATATTGCAATCCAATAAAGTCGAATAAGCTGCTTAAATAATAGCCAAAGGTTCCTAATAAAATTAAAAAAAACCATTGCCTGAAAGTTAGAGTAACTGCTGATTCTTTTTTTGATCCTATCCATGCTGCTACCAAATAAAAGGGTAAAGAAAATAGCATGCGTAAGGTTAGCAGGGTAACAGCATCTATGCCAGTTGATTTAAATGCTAGTTTCACAAAGATGGCTTTTGTAGAAAAAAATACAGCACCCAAAATAGTTATCAGAAATCCTGCTAAACTAATTTGGTATACTGTATCTTTTTTGCCTTGCTGCATATATTATTGTCTGAACTATTTATACACTCACATTAAATTCACGGAGTGCATCGTTCAAGCTTGTTTTTAAATCTGTACTTGGTTTGCGAGTACCAATAATCAATGCACAGTTAACATGGAATTCGCCAGCTGGAAATTGTTTTGGATAAGTGCCTGGAATTACTACACTTCTTGCTGGTACCCTTCCTTTGTATTCGATGGGTTCTGGTCCGCTTACATCAATAATTTTTGTCGACTTAGTCAATACCACATTTGCCCCTAATACAGCTTCTCTTTCCACAATAACGCCTTCTACAACTATTGCTCTGCTTCCAATAAAACAGCCGTCTTCAATAATAACAGGGCTTGCTTGTAATGGTTCCAAAACACCACCTATTCCTACGCCACCACTCAAGTGAACGCCTTTTCCAATTTGAGCGCAACTGCCTACAGTTGCCCAAGTATCAACCATCGTTCCTTCATCAACGTATGCGCCGATATTTACATAACTTGGCATTAAAACTACATTTTTGGCTAAATAAGCACCATAACGAGCAACGGCATGGGGCACAGCCCGTACTCCCAGTTCTTTATAATTGCTCTTCAGCAACATTTTATCATAAAATTCGAAAGGGGGTAATTCCCAGGTTTGCATTTGTTGAATTCCAAAATACAATAGAATGGCTTTTTTAACCCATTCGTTTACAACCCAACCATTATCAGTTGGTGCAGCAGTTCTAAGTCTACCTTTATCTACTTCTTCAATGACAGATCTTATGGCATCAGTATACTTACTGTCTTTTAAAAGTTCCCGATTATCCCATGCTTCCAGAATCAATGCTTGTAATGACATGCTCAATTTTTTTGCAAACATAAGTTTCAAAGTTTAGATATGAGCAACTCCTCCATATTAACTACTGCGAACTATTGTGCTGGAATTTTGTTCTTTCATCCGATGAGTAAATTGATTAATTAAAAAAAGCTTAAAAATAAGTGACTAAAAGTTTGCTTTTATTGAAAATATTACTCAACTTAATAGAACAATATATAATATGACTAGGGTAGTTTTAGACGTGCCAACAAACAAAATGAGGTCTTTTCTTCAGGCGACTTTGAAATTAGGAATTGAGCAGAAAACGATCCAAACAACTGAATTAAATCGTAGACGAAGACAAAGCAGAGCAACATTGTTTACGTTACATAAAATTTCAACCAGTTTTATTTTATTCGACTGGGAATTTTTTTGCAATGAATTAGAGTATGAATAATGGTGATGATTACACTAATTGTAAGCAACACTTTTATTGAGTAATTTTACAGGATGCAAAAAATCCTGGTGATTCAAACCGCTTTTATTGGGGATGTAGTTTTGGTAACAGGCTTACTAGAAGATTTGCATATCCAATACCCAGAAGCCTTAATTGATATGCTTGTTCGAAAAGGCAATGAAGCTTTATTACACGGCCACCCATTTGTGAATAAAGTTTTAATATGGAATAAAAAGGAACATAAATACATACATCTTTATAAAGTTATTCAACAAATCAGAGAACGGAAATACGATCTTGTTATTAATGTACAACGCTTTGCTGCAACAGGTTTAGTAACTTTATTCTCTACTGCTAAACAGACCATTGGATTTGATAAAAACCCATTCAGTATTCTTTTTACAAAACGGATAAAGCATATTTTTAGTAAGGGCGATATTGCTTTGCATGAAGTAGAAAGGAATTTTCAATTGATTGAAAACGAAACTCATAAAATTGCATCTAAGCCAAAATTATATCCATCAATTGATGATAAAAATGCCATTGCTAATTATACCAATCAGCCATATATCTGTATTGCCCCAACATCAGTTTGGTTTACTAAACAATTTCCAATAGCTAAGTGGATTGCCTTTTTACATGTGCTTCCCCAAAATTATCAGGTCTATTTAATAGGTGCTCCATCAGATGCTAAATTATGCAATGAAATTAGCAAAGCATTTCCAAACAGAAGTATCATGAATTTGGCGGGAAAATTAAATTTTTTAGAGTCGGCTGCATTGATGGAAAAAGCAGTAATGAATTATGTGAACGATTCAGCACCCATGCATTTCGCATCCGCGATGAATGCCCCAGTAACTGTAATTTATTGTTCTACTATACCGGCTTTTGGCTACGGACCGCTTTCCAATGATCGTACAATTGTTGAAATACAAGAGCAACTAAGTTGCAGGCCATGCGGCATACATGGTAAAAAAGCTTGTCCGGAAACACATTTTAATTGTGCGTTAAAAATTAGTAATGATCAGTTACTTGCCTCATTGCCGAGTGTTTAGAGGAGAAAGCTTATTACATTTGCAGCAGATGCAGATACCATGTTCCACTATAGAAAAAGCCATTTTCCATAAAATTGCACAAGCTGCAGATGAATTGCAGTTACCCACTTATTTAATTGGGGGATTTGTGCGTGATAAGATTATCGGACGTAATTCCAAAGACGCTGACATTGTTTGTTTAGGTGATGGCATCGCTCTGGCTCATCGTGTGGCTGAATTATTTGTTCCCCGCCCAACGGTTGCCTACTTCAAAAATTTTGGCACAGCTCAGATAAAATTGCCCGAATTTGAAATTGAATTTGTAGGTGCGAGAAAAGAAAGCTATCAGCCAGATAGCAGAAAACCCCGAGTTGAACTGGGAAGCTTAGAAGACGATCAAAATCGTCGCGATTTTACGATTAATGCGCTTGCTATTAGTTTAAATAAAGCCGATTATGGCATATTGATCGATCCTTTCCATGGATTAGAAGCTATTGCCCAAAAGCTGATTAAAACTCCTTTATTGCCAGAACAGACTTTTAGTGATGATCCACTTAGGATGATGCGTGCTATTCGATTTGCCTGTCAATTAGATTTTACGATTATTCCGGAAACTTTGGATGCTATAAAAGCTCAGGCAGATCGAATAAAGATTATATCTCAGGAAAGAATCACTGATGAGTTGAATAAAATCATGCTATGTAATAAACCCTCTATTGGATGGGATTTATTATACAAAACAGACTTGCTGTCAATCATTTTCCCCCAAATGGTAGATTTGCAAGGTGCTGAATATATTGATGGGAAAGGGCATAAAGATAATTTTTATCATACCCTGCAAGTAATTGACAACATCAGTGAACACACCGATGATTTGTGGTTGCGTTGGGCAGCCTTGTTGCATGATATTGGTAAGCCTGCAACAAAACAATTTGAAGAAGGTCATGGGTGGACTTTTCATGGTCATGAAACAGTTGGCGCAAGGATGGTTCCAAAAATATTTGCGCGTTTGAAATTGCCCTTGAATGAAAAAATGAAATTAGTACAAAAATTAGTAGCCTTGCATTTGCGACCTATTAGTTTAACGAACGAAAATATTACGGATAGTGCAATACGAAGATTGTTATTTGAGGCTGGAGATAATATTGAAGCTTTGATGATGTTATGTTCTGCTGATATCACCAGCAAAAACAAATTTAAAGTTAAAATATACCTGCAAAACTTTGAAATGGTAAAGCAGCGAATGAAAGAAGTAGAGGAAAGTGATCAGATGCGCAATTGGCAACCACCTATAACCGGAAGTATGATCATGGATTATTTTGGTTTAACCCCTGGTAAAAACGTTGGGTTAATTAAAGATGCAATAAGAGAGGCTATATTGGATGGGTTCATACCTAACGATTATGATGCGGCATTTAGCTTTATGTTACAGAAAGCGGCCGAATTAAACATACCTGTTCCGAATAAACCCTAAAATCTTTCGTTTCTAAAAACTTACTCCGTATTTTGCGTACTTTCTTGAAAGAGGCATTAAATAATTATACTAATTAATATTCTATCATTAATGGCGGTTTTAAAATTTAGGATTTATTTGGAAGAAGACGATTCAGTTTATAGAGATGTGATTATTAAGCATACTCAAAATTTTCAGGATCTTCATTTTGCCATTTTGAAATCTTTCGAGTTTGATAATAAACATCAGGCTACCTATTATAGAAGTAACGATAATTGGCAGCGTGGTAGAGAAATTAGTTTGGAGATATATGATAAAAAATATCCCGTAGCTCCTTTGTTGATGTCTGAAACTATTATCGGCAGTGAAATTCGTGATACCAATCAGAAATTTATATATATATATGATTTCGCAAAAAATTGGACTTTTTTAGTGGAACTCATAAATGTATCTAAAGAAGAGAATAGCAAATTGCAATACCCGGTTACTACAAGAACTGAAGGAATCGGTCCTCAACAATATGGTACTAAAAGTATATTGGGAGATAAGTTTGCAGACATTGAAGAAAAATATGATTTAAATGAAGCATCAGATGGCTTTGGTGAAGAAGGTGACGAATTGGATGCAACTGATCCAGATGAAGAAGCAGAATCCGAAGAAGGTCAGGATGAAGAAGCATTCTAAATAATCGTTAAGTATATCTTTGGAAGACCAATCTCTTAAAGGGTTGGTCTTTTTTGTAATTAACAATTGTATGCAAAAAGAAATAGGTACTGTTTTTATTGTTTGTGGACCAACAGCCGTTGGTAAAACTGCATTTGCAATTGAATTAGCAGCGCATTTGCAAACCCAAATTATTTCGGCAGACTCCAGACAATGCTATTCTGAATTAGGAATTGCTGTAGCAAAGCCATCATTAGATGAACTAAAAAAAGTCCCCCACCATTTTATAAATAGCCATTCTATACATGATGAAATTAATGCAGGGATATTTGAAGAGTTTGCTTTACAAAAAGCAGCTTTTCTTCTTTCGAAAAATCAAACTGCAGTAATGGTGGGTGGAACAGGTTTATACATTAAAGCTTTTTGCGAAGGGATGGATTCGATGCCAGAGATTGATCCTATTATCAGAGATATTATAATACAGGAATATACAATAAAGGGTTTGCCTTGGTTACAAAATGAAATTGCTGAAAAGGATCCTGTATTTTGGGAAAATGCAGAACAGGGAAATCCTCAGCGATTGATGCGGGCACTCGAAATGATAAGAACAACAGGTATCTCTATAACTCAATTTAGAAAATCAGAAAAAAAAATAAGACCATTTCGTATTGTAAAGATTGGGTT
>CAIJZG010000049.1 GCA_903825065.1 uncultured Bacteroidota bacterium | reverse complement strand
GGAAGCTATTCTTATCAGGTCTCTAAATGTAGCACAAGGAATTACTTCCACCGACTTTCCGTACATATTTCTGGCAGCCACTTGGTGGAAACTTCCTTCGTATCCTTGGATAGCAATTCCTTTATCGCTTTCAAAAACTGTTTTTAAATTTCCTGCTGTGACCATCTTTTCATTTTCCATATTCAGTCTCTTTCAATCCCGTTATTCGGGCAAAAAAAAACCCGACCTATTGGCCGGGATATGATGTTTCAAGTTTATTATTAAGCTTTAGCAAACAGTACCCGGCTACTCGTTTTAAAGTAGAAATAAAAGAAAAAATAAAATCGGGTATTGTTAAACAATGTTTGCATGAGAATTCAAAGATAGCGTATCCATTTATATGAACCAAGTGAAAATGCAAAATAATTAGCTAACAATCATTAGTATGATGTATTCATTGAAACCTCTATAAAAAAAAGGGTCCCTCCGTGGAAACGGAGCGACCTCTAACGATTGCTTGCCATATGAAAATCGGTAATAAGCTAATTCGGTACCGGCAAGCTGAGTCTCACAATTCTCTCAGCACTTAGCTTTAACTAAATTATTTTTTCTTAGTTGTATCAGCAGTAGCTTTTTTAGTTGTATCTACAGCAGCTTTAGAAGTATCTACAGCAACTTTAGAAGAATCAACTTTAACTGAAGCAGAATCAACTTTAGCTTCTTTGTTTTCACCAGAACCGCAAGCTGCGAAAGCACCAAGTGCTACAACGAATAATACTTTTTTCATTTTTTGAGTTTTTTTGTTTGAGGTAATTTTTTATTAATACCGAAAGGATATAAAAGGTAACCTCCTAAATAATTTTTTTTTGAAAAATATTTTTTGGAGCATTTTGGGTTACTTTTATCCACCTCATAGTATTAATTGCAGTAAAGTGAAAGCGGAACAGAACGAACAAGCATTATTAAAAGGACTGGCGAATAACGAATCAAAGGCCATCGAGACCATCTACAAAGATAATTTTAGTATGGTACAGGCTTTTGTTTTGAATAATAATGGCTCTTACGACGATGCGAGAGACGTTTTTCAGGAAGCAATTATTGCTCTATATGAAAAGGCACAAAGCGAATCATTTGTATTAACCTGTCAAATTAAAACTTATGTATATTCCATATGCAGGCGTCTATGGCTTAAAAAATTACAACAACTTGGAAGGTTCTCCAACCAGGTTGATAATCTGGATGAAACTGTTCCAGTTGAAGAGGATTTGGAGATTCACGAAAAACGCAACGCTGAGTTTGCGATAATGGATCGAGCGATGAAGAGTTTAGGTGAGCCTTGTAAAAGTTTATTAGAGGGCTACTATTTAAAAAAAATG
Source organism: uncultured Bacteroidota bacterium (assembly GCA_903825065.1). Taxonomy (GTDB): domain Bacteria; phylum Bacteroidota; class Bacteroidia; order Chitinophagales; family Chitinophagaceae; genus Sediminibacterium. The sequence goes on along the minus strand of CAIJZG010000049.1, from coordinate 9,088 downwards.
GGCATGCAAGAGCTGGCGGCAGAATTTGGTTATACAAATGCTGATAATGCCAAAAACCAGAAGTACAAATGCCTGATGAGATTGAAAAAATTGTTTTTTTCGCAATATAATATCGGAGAATAAGTACCATGGATGACATTCAATTACTTGCAAACATCGAAAATTACCTCGCCGGAGAAATGTCTCCGACAGAAGTAGCTGTTTTCGAAGCCCTTCGCAAAAAAACACCAGAAATCGATCAGATGGTGGTTGAACATAAATTGTTCCAACACCAGATAGCTGATTATGCGGCAACTCAAAATATCAAACATACGCTTCACGAAGTGCATGCAAGATTATTAGAGAATGGTGATGTGAACGAAGGCGGTGAACTTTCTGCAAAAGCCCAAGTGGTTCAATTGTGGAATAGATATAAACGTGTTACAGCTATTGCTGCTTCAGTTGGTGGTGTGATTGCTTTAGTGATCAGTGGCCTTGTTGCCTATTTCTCTCCAGTTGTAAATGGCAATCAGATTCAACAGCTTAGCAAGGATATTGAAATCATCAAACGTAACCAACAATACCAAGGTTCTTTAATCAATGAAGTAAAAAGTAAAATTCCTAATGGCGTAACTGTGATTAGTGGTGGATCTGGCTTTTTGATTGATGCTAAGGGATTTATTATCACCAATGCACACGTATTGAAAGGTACTGCTGCGATTGTAGTTGATAGTAAAGGAAGAGAATATAATGCTTCCATTGTGCATATAGACACCAAAAAAGATTTGGCAATTTTAAAAATTGAAGATGAAGATTTTGAACCATTAAAATCATTACCTTATAGTATTGGGAAATCAAATGCTGATCTTGGAGACGAAATTTTTACTTTAGGCTATCCTCGTAACGACATAGTTTATGGAGTAGGTTATTTAGCTTCAAAAACAGGTTTCAATGGTGATTCTTTAAGCTATCAAATTCAAATTAGTGCAAACCCGGGTAATTCTGGTGGACCAGTTTTGAATAATAATGGAGAGGTTATTGGAGTGTTAAGTACCCGTCAGGCTCAAGCTGATGGAGTTGCTTTCGCTGTAAAATCGAAAAATATATTTGAATGTGTTAATGAAGCAAAAGATAGCAATACCATATTAGAAAATATTAAAATCCCAACTCACTCAAATTTGAAGGGATTACAGCGTAAACAACAAATTAGCAAAGTGGCAGATTGTGTGTTTAACGTGAAGGCTTTCAGTAAAAAATAATTACAGTTGATTTTAGTATAAATAACCCTTCTCTTATAGGTTGGGTTATTTTTTTTGTAAAAAAAAGGAGAACAATCGTTCTCCTTTTTTAATTCACTTTTGTTTCTATGCCCATAAACTATTAGGATAAATTCCATCAGCAACTAATTTATTAATACTTGCCTGAACATGAGGCGCATCTTCTTTATAGGTTACCCCAAACCATTGAGCAGAAGTAGGAACTACTTTTACTGTACCCCTGCCTGATTTCATAAACTGACCAGTAACTATTGGAATGAAGAATTCAGATTTGATGTTCTTCCTATTATTTTCATTATCTAAGAATTCCCCAAATAGTGTTTCACAAAAATCGATATAGCCTGGTGCAAAGCATAAGAAATTCATACTCACCAAACTGTCTTCACCTACTTCATGTAGGCCAGTCTCATCTTGATAAGTAATGATTCCCTTCTCATTTCTGAAGATACTAGTACGTTCATTAATGTCGGTTAAGTTGTGATCCGCATCTACCGCACAAACTCCACGGCTAACGCTTCCAAAATCGCTTAGCGTTTTCTTCAATTCATAACCAATGATACTATAAGTTTGTTCATTACATTGATTTACTAAAAAGTTGTAGGCTTTTACAAAAGAGTCAGTTCCATAATAATCATCTGCATTAATAACGGCAAATGGCTCGTTTACTTTACCCTTACAGCAAAGAACTGCATGAGCTGTACCCCATGGTTTAGTGCGATCTGATGGAATTTCTCTGTCTCCAACAAAAGCTGTTAAATGCTGATACACATAATCGGTTTTGATCTTGCCAGCAAGCTTGGGTTCGAATATTGCTTTGAAGTTTTCTGCGAAATCCTCTCTGATAATAAATACTACTTTTTCAAATCCGGCTTTTATAGCATCGTAAATTGAATAATCCATAATAGTTTCGCCACTGGGACCAAACGATTGAGTTTGCTTTTGACTACCATAGCGACTGGCCATTCCAGCGGCTAATATTACTAGTGTAGGTTTCATAAAAAATATAAAATTTGGTAATTTAAAGTTACTTGATAATCTTTAAATTCAACTCAGTTATAGTGCAAATAAATACCAACCTGGCAATAATTCAACCCCTTCATTTAGGGAAGGAACAAAAAGTAACTATTCATGTTTTAAGGTTAGATCTTATTCATCCTATTATTAGTGGAAATAAATGGTACAAACTTCGCTTCTATCTGGAGGAAGCTATAAATGCTGGATTTAATGAGATTGCCACTTTTGGTGGTGCCTATAGTAATCATATTGTAGCAACAGCTTGCGCTTGTTATAAACACAATATAAAGAGTGTTGGTTTTATTCGGGGAGAAAAGAATTTCCCTTTATCTCGTACTTTACAAGAGGCTGTTTCCTATGGAATGGAATTATCTTTTATAAGCAGATCTGATTATAAAAACAAAACTACTATCACAGCTAATAATCATATCCAAAATCGTTATTGGATACCCGAAGGAGGATATGGCATTTTAGGTGCAAAAGGAGCTGAAAGTATTTTGAATACTGTTCCTTTACAAGAATATACTCATATCATTTCAGCGGTAGGATCTGGCACCATGATCGCGGGGCTTTTAAATGGCAGTATGCCTCATCAAACTGTTATTGGAATCAGTTCGCAGAAAAACAATTTAAGTTTAGAATCAGAAATTCTAAGCCTTTCATTTATTGAAAATCATAGAAAGCTTATTTTATTGCATGAATATCATTTTGGGGGCTTTGCAAAACACCCACCAGAATTACTCAATTTTATGGGCGAATTTTGGAATAAAGAGGCTATCCCAACTGATCTTGTTTATACAAGCAAACTTTTTTTTGCAGTCAGAGATCTTTTAGAAAAAAAATATTTTAACCCTGGTGATAAAATTCTAGTGATTCATAGCGGAGGGTTGCAAGGCAATAATTATTTACCAGAAAAGAGTTTGCCGTTTTAATAGCACCATTAAATATATTTGCACAGCATGAAACGTCGTATTGTAACCCTTTTCATTTTCAGCATCTTTCTATTAGCTAAAACTGGTGTTGCCCAAGAAATTTTGCCTGAATTTAAATTAAAGCTAATCAGTGAAGGCAAAGTTCTAATTAGCTGGCATAACCCCTATAAGAACTGTTCCAAATTATTTGTGCAAAGATCCAGTGATCATAAAAATTTTAAAACGATAATTGAAGCTAAAAAACCAAAACTCTTCGAAAACAGTTTTACTGATTATAAATCGCCAAAAAATAAAAATACTTTTTATAGAATTCAATATACTTTTAAGAATGGCGAAATTAATTTCTCGAAAATACATAGTACTTTAGAAAAAGAAATTGCCCACAACACAATTGCAACCATTACTCCACCTGTAATTTGGGAAGCCTCTCATTTTATTTTTACAAATAGTAATGGAAACGTTCAACTCTTATTAAACAATACTTCAGAAAACGTTTATAGGGTTGTATTCCAGGATGAATATGGAAAAGAAATTTTTCACTTAAATAGAGTAATAGCAGATAATTCAATTTTAGATAAATCCAATTTCATGCACAATGGTTTGTTTCAATTTGAATTATATAAAAACGGTACATTACTAGAAAAAAATAAAATTTATTTGAAAGGAGATTAAGTAAAAGTTGATAGTGTTATTCCGAAAAAAAAGCACAATCAAATACCCGTTCAAAATTTTTCTTAACCAAATATTTTACTTCATCGATTGGCACTAATTTGCCCAACTCTTTTTGCAAAGAAGTAACTTGTTTTCCCTGAATACCACAAGGAACAATGTCATGAAAGTAATTTAAATCAGTATTTACATTAATTGCAAATCCATGCATAGTGATCCATCTGCTAGATTTGATGCCCATGGCACAAATTTTTCTTTCTTTCCCTGGATTAAGTGGGTCTAACCAAACACCTGTTTCACCTGGACTCCTATCTCCAATTAATCCATATTCGGCCATCGTCAAAATAATTACTTCTTCTAAACTTCTAAGATACCAACCTAAATCTGGTTTAAATTTTTCCAAATCTAAAATGGGATATCCAACTAACTGACCAGGGCCGTGAAAAGTTATATCACCGCCTCTATTGATATGAAAAAAATCAATGCCTCTTTTTGTTAGAGTTTCTTCATTAATTAAGAGATGATCAGCTTTCCCACTTTTTCCTAGTGTATATACAGGGGGATGCTCTACATATAGCAAATAATTATTGGTAGGTATTGCCTCTGGGGCCAACCCTGTTTTTCTGAACAATGCTTTAAGATCAGCATTCTCCTTTAGCAAAGACTCCTGGTAATCCCAGGTTTCTTTGTATCTCATATTGCCTAAATCTTTAAAAGATACTTGCTGTTGCATATGGTGAAATTACAGAATTAGTCACAAAATATCTTACCCTTCAGCAAGAATCGTAGATCTCCTATAACAATAGTATTTTTGCCGAATGGAACATGAGATTGACATTGTATCTGACGAAGGTTCAGAAGATCTATATGAACGTAAAGCCTTTAAAGTTGATAAAGGTCAAGTGCCATTAAGGATTGACAAATTTGCAAAAATGCATCTTGAAGGTGCCACTCGAAATAAAGTTCAGAATGGTATAGAAGCCGGCTTTTTAACAGTTAACGGAAAAACAGTTAAGTCTAACTACAAAGTAAGACCAGGAGATGAAATCGTATTTCTTAGTTATATCAATCCTGAACATACCGAGCTCAAAGCTGAAAATATTCCTTTAAATATCGTTTACGAAGATGAGGCGCTCATGGTAATTAATAAACCAGCCAATATGGTAGTACATCCAGGCGTGGGAAATTACTCTGGAACTTTACTTAATGGTGTTGCTTATTACTTATTACAACAGAACCCACTTTTAGATGAAGACAAGCTTCCTCGTTTTGGATTAGTTCATAGAATTGATAAAAACACAACAGGTCTGATTGTTTTAGCAAAGACAGGAGAAGCGGCGGCGGCATTAGCTAAACAATTCTTCAATCATACCGTTTCTAGAAAATATATGGCATTAGTTTGGGGAAATGTTGAACAAGATGAAGGAACTATTGTTGGCCATATAGCACGTCATAAGCAATATCGAAAAATGTTTGATGTTTATCCCGAAGGTGAAACCGGCAAACATGCTATCACCCATTATAGAGTTTTAGAAAGATTTAATTATGTTACCCTTGTTGAATGTATTCTTGAAACTGGCAGAACGCACCAAATTAGAGTGCACATGAAACATATTGGTCATACACTTTTTAACGACTTTGAATATGGTGGTGACCGTATATTGAAGGGCACAATTTATACCAGGTATAAACAGTTCGTTGATAATTGTTTTCAGATTTGTAATAGGTGTGCCCTACATGCAAAGACTTTAGGCTTTATTCATCCAACTACGGGAAAAGAAATATTCTTTGAATCTGAAATACCGGCAGACATGAAGGGCGCTATTGAAAAATGGAGAAATTATCTTGGAAATAAAAACAACGCTTAATTGCAATTGCCATCTTTCATAAAAAAAATAGCAAAAAAGCTGCAATCCATCTTACCAATTGCGATTAGCAAAAATGAGGTTTACGACAGACTTACCAAAGAAATCATTAAAGCTACTTGCGTTCAGGATTCTATTTGCATCGACATTGGGGCGAATGAAGGAAAAATACTTGATTGGATTACAAAAACTGCTCCACATGCGATGCATTATGCATTTGAACCTATTCCTTGTCTTTATGAAAATTTGAAAATTCAATTTGCGCCACATGCAATGATATTTCCAGTTGCATTGAGCGATCAGAAATCTATTAGTTCTTTTAATCTAGTCATAACAAACCATGCTCTAAGTGGCCTAAAAAAACGGCCCTATCCTAGCTTTAACCAAGAAAAAAATATTAATGTAACAACAGATTTACTTGATAATATTATCAAGGAAGATGATAAGATTCATTTAATAAAAATTGACGTCGAGGGTGGCGAGTACAATGTATTAAAAGGTGCAACAAAAACAATCCACAATTCTAACCCTATCATTTTATTTGAATGCGGTGCAATTGGGGGTGAGCTTTATGGATTCACTGCTTCAGACGTATTTAAGTTATTCAATGAAATTTTTGAATACCGGATTTACACTCTAAAAGGATGGCTCCATACCAAAAAAGAGATATCCTATACAGAGTTTGAAAAATTTTTTGAAACCGGTAAAGAATATTTCTTTTTAGCAGCCCCTAAAAGTAATAGCAAGAATTCTTAACTTCCAATATAAATTTTCTTCTATGAATAAGTATGATTTGATTGAGGCTATGAATGAGAATCATCAGCGCTTTTCAAATTATATGAATATTTTGACCGAGTCGGAATATTTATATGCCATGCCCGAAAAATGGTCAGCCGGTCAGCAACTTGATCATATTGTACGATCCACAAAACCTTTGATATTAGCTGTGCGTTTACCGCGCTTTATATTAAAAATGGTTTTTGGGAAGGCCAATAGACCCTCTTTGAGTTTTGAGGAACTCGTAAAAAAATATGAAGATAAGATTGCAAATGGCGCAAAAGCTACGGATAATTTTATTCCTCCAGTAATTGGTTATGATAAAAAAGATGTCTTGATTCATGAACTGAGTTTAATTATCTCTAAAATTAACAATGGTATTGAGCATTTCTCAGAAGAAGAATTAGACCAATGTTTATTACCACATCCATTGTTAGGAAAAATCACATTCCGAGAAATGCTTTATTTCACTATCAATCATGTTGATCACCATCATTATATTATGGATAAGGCTATACAAGAAAGTCCATTACATGTTTAAAGGGGATCTCCCTTTAAATTAAAATTTAAAGAAACTTGATGAAAAAGATTCTGTTGATAGAATCCAGTAGCATAATGAATTTGTAATTTATTTAGCAATACACCAAATCCTAAGCTAAAGCCATTGAGCCCATTAGTAATATTATAGGCATTTAAACTTTGCCTTCTCATTAAATTCAATGCCGCTGTTATTTGGAATTGATTACTCAAAAATATATCTGTGGAGAATACTAAATGGGCCATTAGTTTTTGGAAAGTATTATTTGTTCCAAATCTAGCATCCCCTTCCTGCGCATTAAATAAAGTATCATTATAAAAAACGTCAAATCTATGCAAGTGGTGGGCAGTTATAGAAAATTGTAAGGGGGCATTTAATAAGCGTTTAGTAATACCTGCCTGTAAATCAAATGGAAGTTCTTCTTTTGTGCCAGTGCCATTATAAGTTTTAAGTTGGGTTCCCATATTTTTGGCAACTATAGAAACCTGTAGCTGATTTTCATTATCATAGTAAGCAAGACCTGCATCAAAAGCGAGTCCGCTAGACCTATATATTCCATAATTAGAATTAATGAATTTAGAGGTTACTCCAACCCACCAATTCTCTTTATATGATTTCGAATACATCAGTTGTACTACATAATCCGATGGCCTGAAATTACCTAATATATTACCGGAAGCATCTGTCTGGGTGATGGTACCGTAATCTAGAAATTGTACGCCTATTCCAAGGTTTGATTGTATCCTATTTAAATGGAAAGCTGTTTGAAAGCCGTATTGATTCACCCCCTCAGCAAAACTATAAAACGAGCTGGAAATTTGTTGATGCATAGAATCGCGAAGAAGAGCGGGATTCGAAAATGCCAACCCAACATCATTGCTTATACTACTTACATTTATTGAACCTAATGCAGCTAATTGTGCAGTGTTTGGCTGTGATAGAAAATTGAATACAGCATTACCTCCAAGCGTCTGGGATTCGGCATGATATGCCGCAAACAACAAAAGCAAAATTATAATACGTCTCATATAGTCTATTCTCTTTCAAAACTAAGCAGAAAGAAGAAGCCATCTTTTAAAAAAAAGAATCCCCCTAAGTCGGGGGATTCATAAAAGTATTTCTTATTTTAAACCAATGCTAATTCAAGAACCTGTTGCATTGTTTTAACAAAATGAAATTGTACTCCTGAAATAAAATTACTTTCAATTTCTAATACATCTTTTTCATTCATTGCACACATGATAATCTCTTTTAAACCAGCTCTTTTTGCTGCCAATACTTTTTCTTTAATGCCTCCTACTGGCAATACCTGACCTCTTAAAGTAATTTCCCCTGTCATGGCTAAATAAGGTTTTACCTTTCTTCCCGTAAATGCAGAAGCTAATGCCGTAAGCATTGTTACGCCAGCGCTAGGTCCGTCTTTCGGTGTTGCCCCTTCCGGAACATGTATATGAATTGTTTTTTTAGCAAAGGCTTCCGAGTCTATTCCAAACTTTTTAGCATTTGCTTGCAAATAGCTTAATGCAGTGCTGGCACTCTCTTTCATTACATTACCCAGATTACCAGTCAATTTCATTTCAGCCTTTCCATCACCAAGTATTGCTTCGATAAATAATATATCACCACCTACATAAGTCCATGCTAGACCAACAGCTACACCAGCCATATTTGCTGTCTTATAGATTTCATTACTATATCGAGAAGAGCCTAAAATCTTTTCTACATCGGCGCTTGTAAGCACTGGTTTTATTTTATTTTTTATGGCATATTCTTTAGCCTGGTAACGCATGATAGAAGCAAGCTGACGGTCTAATTCTCTTACTCCACTTTCACGAGTATAACTTTCGATAATTTTTTCAATAACCTTATCATTCAATTTGAAATTGATTTTGTCTAAGCCATGTGCTTCTCTTTGTTTCGGCAATAGATGTCTTTTTGCAATCTCTACTTTTTCCTCAACAGCGTATCCGCTGAGATCAATTATTTCTAACCGATCTCGCAATGCTGGTTGAATATTTTGTATATTATTAGCCGTGG
>CAIJZG010000048.1 GCA_903825065.1 uncultured Bacteroidota bacterium | reverse complement strand
TATCAAATACTACTTGACGTATATCTTTAAATATTTCTAGGCTTTTGGCATTTTTAAAAAGGATACCATTTTTTGCAGCGCGTCCAAGCCCTACTGCTATTGCTGCAGGTGTGGCAAGACCCATTGCACAGGGGCAAGAAATTACCAAAACTGCAATTCCTCTTAATAAGCTTTCGCTAAAGCTATAGTGACCAATAAAATAATTACCAAATAAGGCTACTATTGCAATGCTAATTACTATGGGTACAAATAGGGCACTAATTTTATCGGCTAGTTGTTGAACTGGAGGTTTCTCAGATTGAGCTTCTCTTACAAGTTTCAAAATATTTGATAACACAGTATCCTCACCAACAGCAGTAATATAAGCTTTGATGGAACCTTTTTCAACCGTGCTACCACCAATTAAAATATTATTCACCTTTTTTTCAACAGGTACACTTTCGCCTGTAATAATAGCTTCATTAATGCTAGCCTCTCCCCATAAAATTTTACAATCCATCGGAACAGGTTCGCCTGAGTTAATCAAAACCAGATCGCCGACTTTTAAGTTTTTACTTTCAACTGGGAAAACGTGTTCTTGATGTTGATCGTCATAAGCGATCATATTAGCCATTGACTTTTGTGAAACTACCAATTTCTTTAAAGCTTGTTGAGTTGTTTCAACCGATTTATCTTCTAGCCAATTTCCTAGAAATACCAATGTGATAATAGTAGCTGCAGTTTCATAAAATAAATAATGTGCAGCTTCACCGATAAGTGTTCCGTATAAGCTATAGCCAAATGCTGCCACAGAGCCAATTGCAATTAACACGTTCATATTGGGTATACCTTTCCATAAACTATGAATCGCACTTCGCCCAAAAAAATCCATTCCTACTAAAAAAACAGGGATCGTTAATCCAAGTTGTACATACGGATCCATCAGGAAATGGATATGTACACCTGGAATCATGTGTAACATCAGTGGGGCTGTGAAAATTATACAGAATGAAAATCTTTGTAAGTGGTTCTTGAATAGTTTTTTTGACCTTTTTGTATCAGAAATTTCTCCGGTCTCCACATGATAACCCAACCCTTCAATTCCTTTAGCAAGAGCTATTTTAGAAGTTTCTTCCGTCATTTGAAAACTCACATCGCCTCCCATGAAATTCACTTTCACGTCTTGCATACCCTTTTCAGTAAGAAATTTATTTACAGTAAGCGCACAATTTGTGCAGCTCATTCCTTCAACTTTCCAATTTACTTTTACCATCACGAGAAGTTTTATGCAATTTATTTTACATAGATAAGCCTCAAAGGTACTACATGCTAAAGGGTAGGTCTTTCGAAAAAGGGATAATATTTTTATATCAGCATGTCAAAAAACGAAATAATATAGTCTGAGAAGCCATTTCAAATGGTTCTTTATCTTTGTACTATGGATGCTATATATGAGTTACCGCAAATAAAAGCAGTTGCAAAAGCGCTTTGGAAAGAAGGGAAGGCTCATAAGGTATGGATTTTTCATGCTGGCATGGGAACTGGGAAAACAAGTTTTATACATGCACTTTGTGAGGTTCTGGAAGTAAAAGACACAGTAACCAGTCCTACTTTCGCACTCATTAATGAATATAAAAGTTCGATTGCCGGAATTATTTATCATATGGATTGGTATCGTTTAAAGGATGAAGAGGAAGCCATTCAAGCTGGAATTGAAGAAGCACTTTTATCTGGTAATCTTTGTTTAATAGAATGGCCCGAGAAAGCATTTGGTTTGTTGCCAGAAAAACCTTTTGAAGTGTTTATGGAAATTCTGGATGAAAAAATGCGACGTTTATATACGGAACGACCAGAAGAATAATCCATTTTAATGCGGATTTACGGAAAATTTTATGCTTTAAATCAAGTATTTTTATAGGGATGAATAGATCATCCGATTTTAACAATTAAAAATGGCTACATCCAAACCCTCTATCAGTGCCTCTTTCAAATTTGAAACCATGGAGGAAACGCTGGATATTAAACCCCAGGGAGAGAAACTATTTATCGGTATTCCAAGAGAAGTTGCTTTTCAGGAAAATAGGATTGCATTAACTCCGGATGCAGTTGGTGTTTTAGTTGCAAATGGGAATCATGTACAAGTAGAACATAAAGCAGGAGAGGGAAGTAATTATACTGATCAGGATTATGCAGAAGCAGGAGCAAAGATTGTATACGATAAAGCCGAAATATATAAAGCCCCCATTCTTGTAAAAAGCGCTCCTCCTGTAGAAGAAGATTTGCCTTTTCTGCAAATGAATCAAACTATTATTTCTCCGATCCATTTATCTGCGCTTAAGAAGCATCATATTGAAACTATGATGAGTAAAAGGATTACTGCATTGCGTTTTGAAAATTTTAAAGACGATAGCGGTACCTATCCAATAGTTCGAAGTATGAGTGAAATTGCAGGTAGTGCAGTAATGTTAATTGCTGGACAGTACCTCAGTAGTTTTAATAAAGGTAAGGGTGTTTTGCTTGGAGGAATCAGCGGTATTCCACCCACCAAAGTGGTAATTGTGGGCGCTGGAATTGTTGGTGAATTTGCAACAAGAAATGCTTTGGCACTAGGGGCTTCTGTAAAAGTATTTGATAATAATGTTTCAAGATTAAAGCAATTACAAAATAATTTAGGTCAACGTATTTGGACATCAGTTTTAGAACCCCGCATACTTTCTAAACAACTCAAGACTTGTGAAGTAGCAGTTGGTGCATTAAGTAATGAATATGGAAGAGCTCCTGTAGTAGTTTCCGAAGAAATGGTTGCAGCGATGCGTCCAGGTAGTATCATCATTGATGTTGCAATCGACCGTGGAGGATGTTTTGAAACAAGTGAATTAACTAGCCATGAAAATCCAACTTTTTTAAAGCATGGAGTGATTCACTATTGTGTACCTAATATACCAAGCGGTTTCGCTAGAACCGCAAGCCAAGCTATTAGTAATATTTTAATGCCTTTAATTTTAGAAATCAGTGATGAAGGTGGTTTAGAAGAAATGGTCTGGCATAATTTTAATTTAAGAGAGGGCATTTATCTTTTCAAGGGTGCGCTAACAGACATTTATATCAGCCAAAAGTTCGATCTGAAATTCACAGATCTGAATTTGTTAATTGCTAGTAGGAGATAATAAGATTAAAATTTTAAAGGATTTCTATGAGTGATGTTTATTCAGGTGTGAATAGTTTTTTTAATAACCAAAACTTAATTGGAGCTATTGTAATAGTGAGTTCCTTTAGTTATTTTTTTTATAGGAAAAGTAAAATTCATTTTCGTGTTAGATCGCACCGTAACAAAGCTGGTGTTGTTGTTTACAAAGCAGAGCACAAGGTTTGGTTATTTGGGAAGTGGGAATCTGATTATTTAGGTATTCATTCTTTTGAGCAAAAAGAAAAAGCAAGAGCACTTTATATTCTGATGGGATGGCAAAAAAAAGAAGATCAACCCACCTCTGAAGATGCAGAAAGCGGTAATTGCAGTTATGAATATTATACTGCCGAAAAAGTGAGAGAATTAGAAAATAGTTTACTGAAAAGGGTGGATGATGTGTAAGACAAGAGATAAGAATGAGGAATGAGGAGTGAGGAGTGAGGAGTGAGGAGTGAGGAGTGAGGAGTGAGGAGTGAATGATGATCAATTAACAATAGTATGATTACTATGGTATAAACTATAAGGTAATTGGGTTTAGTATTTACTTCTATATTGACCGAAGATTAACTTGTAGTTAATTTTTCTTCC
>CAIJZG010000047.1 GCA_903825065.1 uncultured Bacteroidota bacterium | reverse complement strand
TTTGTTTTATTTTACATAAATATTTTTAGCCGTGATATTACTAATTGGAACATTAAAGACAAGATCTAATCTTCTTGACACTCCAGCTATTCCATAAATTCCCAAAGTCTTTGCTATAAATTGGTCTCCGTTAGCAGAGCCTCTGATTTTACCTGTAGAGTCGAATACTCTAGATGTATAAAAATACGAAAACGATGGTGTGATCATTAACCTCTTTTTACCAACTGGCCAATCTGCTTTTGCCATACTTGATAAACAAATAAGTATTAAAAAAAATATTGATTTTTTCATAGCCATTTTATCACTTTTTGCCTTTTGTTAATTTTTCAAAAAACCAAGTGCTTTTAAACGTATTATGTCTTTCGGGTACTTCGTGTGCTAATTCTGGAAATATATATATTTCACTTGCTTTTATAACCTCTTTATTCATTTTATTATATGCAGCAATGGTAGTAACAGCTGGTGCAAGAGGATCTAATAACCCTATTCCAAATAATACAGGACATTTTACTTTCGGCATAAAATTCTGGATTTCAAAATAGCTGAGTGTTTGTAACATTTCATCTTTTGTAAAAAAGGAAGCATTTGTACGAAGATATTTTCCTAAATATTCTAAAACAAATGATGCCTCTCTAATTTGGGGTTCCATTAATAAATTTATATGATAGTCACAAAATGTTGGGTTGTCTGCAACACAGGTTCTTATTTTTTTATTTAATAGGGCGGCAGTTATTAATGCTAATGATCCACCCTGACTACCACCAAAAACGGCAATTCTATTTACATCGAATCCCATGTTTTCATTCGCAAATAAAAAGTCTACTGCCCTGATACAATCCATATAAATTCCCCGATAGATATATTTTAAGGGATCATTAATGTTTAATGTTAAAATATCTTGATTATTGGGATTTACATCCGACATATTGTTTCTATCAGCCCCTCGCACATTCACTGTAAACGAAATAAATTCATCAAAAAATAAGGGCCTGGCTAAAACCTGGTATCCACCAAAACCTACTAAAACAGGGAACTTTCCACCCATTGCTGTTTTTGGTATGGTAAGCCATCCATTAATTCTAATATTATCGATAGAAGACATTTCCACTCTATAAACATTAAAGAGTTTATTACTTTGTTCAAAGTCTTCTTCTATTTTATAAGATGGACTAATCGTTGCTAATTCGTCCATAGCGGTTTTCCAGAAATCATCAAAATCATCTGGGCGGTGATAGGGTGATTTTATTTGTGCGATCTCATAACCAAAAGCATAGTGCGTAGTATCGTCATATGTGGTCGTATTAATGGAAAATTCTAAATTATAAATACCGGGTTGTGGGGGCGTAGCAACTTTAAGTTTGAAATTTTTGCTGCTTTTTTTGCTAAGCTTTACATCATATTTTTTCTCTGAAATTACAGCCCCGGTGATTGCCTCTTTCACAATATATTTAAATGTTCCCTCTTGTGATATCGGATAATTATTGTGTAGTTCTAAGTTATATGTGATGGGTTCTTTTCCATCAAAAGTGCCATCAAAATTACTGGGTTTTAAAACTGTTTTTATATCTCCCTCAGATTCTGGCGCTTCAACTGCGGCTGTAACGTTTTCTTTTACAGGTTTTTCTTTAGCATCTTTTTCATTATATATAAAATTGAAATTGAAATTAGATTTTAGATTATTTAACTCTACTTGAAAAACAATTTTAAATGAACCATCAATAGTATGCGGAATTAAAATATTTGTTTCCAACTTTTTATTAGCGGGAATATTTAAGTCGAAAGTTTTTTCTAAAATGGTAGCATCATTTTCATTTTCAATTTTATAATAGATAATGCCTTTCTGATCTTCAGACTGTCCATTTTTAATAAATAGTTTATAACCAACATTTGTCTTTTTTGTGAACACCCCATTTTTTTCTAAGGGAGTAATTGATATATTTACCTGCCCGTAATTGTGTGAAAAAGAAAAATTTTTTTCAGGATTATAGTATGCTTTAGTTTTATTAAAACCTACCAGTGAAAGGATTATAAATAATGTTACCAGCCTCATCATAACTAATCTTTTATTAAAGAAACACCTATCACTATATTTGTAATAAGCTTTCAGAATAGTTCTAAGATTATGCATTTTTAACCAACAGTTTTGATCTTCGTATATATAAATTCACGGGCTCTTCAATCGTCTTATATAAAAGAATCGAAACCAGGTTTAATAAAATAAAAACGATGCCAATAAATAATATGCTATCGTTTAAATGTTCTGAAAACCAATCAAAGCCTTTAATATCTAGCCAATTATAAAATGCATCAACGCTAGATCTTGTCCAAATTTTTGTATAGTTGGCAATTACTCCAATATGTATCAGATAAAAAATATAAGAACTTTTTCCCAACAATTGCATTGTGGCAGAGGAAAGAAAATTTCTAATGAATGATTTTTCTTTAATCAGGCCAAAATAAAAGAAAGCAATTCCAATGGGTAAAATTAAATTGTTGGTAATTATTCCAATGGGGTGATATAAACCATATTCAATTCCATTCAAAGGAATTGATGCCATAATTCCAATACTGAAAGCAATTCCTAAAATACCCAGAAAAGTAAATATCGAATATTTTCTATCTTTTTCGTTTTGTTTTAAAACAATTAAAGCCAACCCCATTCCAATAAAAAATTCTACACAACGTCCAAGAAAAGTATATAAGAACATGAAAGTAAAATTTCCAAAGAATCCGTAAAACGAAAAATTTCTACATATTAAAACCAACAAACAACCAGAAGACAATAAAAACAGGGGTAAATAAACAATTGCTTTTTTATTTTTTTTCATTTGCATAAAAAAAAGAGGCGCTAAAAAATAAAAAGATTCTTCTACTGTTAGCGACCAGCCCTGACCAACACCAGTGAATTTAAAATCATCAAAAAAGCCTCTCAGAAAAAATACATTTAATAACAACAAAACAATTGGAGATCCAAAACCATTTAATACACTAGTATCTCCACCAAATATAAAATATAGTCCAAATGTAACTAGGGTAAGCAATAAATACATTGGATAAATTCTGGCTATCCTGTTTTTAATATATTTTCTAAACCAGGTTTCTGATATTTCGCAGGAGTCATAATAACGCATACAAATTAAAAAACCACTTAACAGAAAAAACATGGTTACCCCCATGTGAAATTCATTAAATGTTCTTCTTAAAGGAAAAGGAAAATCTAACTGGTTAAAGTGATGAAAAAAAACCAAAAACGCAGCAATGGCTCTTACGCCTGTTAGGGCAGGGATGTAGGAGTTTGACTTCATTGTTTTTTTACTATTTAATTTTATGAAATTCTTTACCAGCCCGATGAGGTTTCATCTGGATCCTGTCCCTTAGAACGTAGAAATTTGGGATATAGTATACATTTAAGGCTATTAATTGTACAAATTGAGCAAGCACAAAAAAGCCATCCCTTTCAGGATGGCCCGGCTTACTAACCCGTCTAACTATATTATGCTTCTGCTACAACTTTTGCGTCGGCAATTTTTGCGCGAATTTTTGCTTCTATTTCATTGGCTAATTCTGGGTTATCACGTAAAAGCGTTTTTACCGAATCCCTACCTTGGCCTAATTTATTGGCTTCGTAACTAAACCAACTTCCGCTTTTATTTACAATTCCTAATTCAACTCCCATATCAACAATCTCTCCAACCTTACTGATCCCTTCTCCAAAAACAATATCAAATTCTGCAGCTCGGAAAGGAGGGGCTACTTTATTTTTTACAACTTTAACTTTAACGTGATTCCCTACTGCTGTATCACCATCTTTAATTTGTGTCATTCTTCTGATATCCAAACGCACGGAAGCATAGAACTTCAGTGCATTTCCCCCGGTTGTTGTTTCTGGATTTCCAAACATCACACCAATCTTTTCGCGTAATTGATTGATGAAAATACATATCGTGTTTGTTTTATTGATTGTTGCCGTCAGCTTTCTAAGCGCCTGACTCATTAATCTTGCATGCAATCCCATTTTACTATCACCCATTTCCCCCTCAAGCTCACTCTTTGGAACCAGCGCTGCTACTGAGTCAATTACTACTACATCAATCGCGCCAGAAAGTATTAAACGGTCGGCGATTTCTAAGGCTTGCTCTCCATAATCCGGTTGAGAAATTAGTAGATTATCTACATCCACACCCAGTGCCTTTGCATAAGAACTATCAAAAGCGTGTTCCGCATCAATAATTGCACACATGCCGCCTTTTTTCTGTGCTTCAGCAATCACATGTATGGCTAGTGTTGTTTTACCTGATGATTCAGGTCCATATATTTCAACAATTCTTCCTTTTGGTAAACCTCCCACTCCAAGCGCAGCATCTAAACCTATGGATCCGGTTGATATAACTTCCATTGCGCCTTGATTCTTTTCATTCATCATCATTACACTTCCCTTACCATAATCTTTATCGATTTTGTCGATGGTAAGTTTTAAGGCTTTTAATTTTTCTGCGTTGCTCATAATGGGTTATTTTGAATTGATATTTAATGGAATATAAAAGTAGAGGTATTTTTTTATTATAAACTAATTTTTTTAGTATTTATTTTACTAACCCCTTTAGTTTATTAACTTTTTTTTTCAGTGTGAAGCTAATTAAGGCTTTTTAATAATTTCTCATTTTAAGCCAAACTAAAACCATTTTACACTAAAAAGGTCCATTTTTGGCCATTTTACACCAAACTTTTGTTTTTTTCTTGGATTTTATAGTTTAGCCTATTAAGCCGGCAGCCCTACTAATTTCTAACATCCGATCCATTGGTTTTTTTGCTGCTAATCTTAATTTTTCTTCCATTTGAATTTCTGGAGCCTCATATTCCATACATAAATAGAGCTTTTCAAGCGTATTAAGCTTCATATGAGGACAATCGTTACAAGCACAATTGTTTGTTGGGGGAGCAGGAATAAAAGTCTTATTTGGGTTGTTTTGTTGCATCTGGTGCAGTATACCTGTTTCGGTTGCAACTATATATTCCTGTGTACTATCCGTTAGGGTATATTTTAATAATTGTGTGGTACTACCCACAAAATCTGAAATTCTTAAAATTGCTTCCTCGCATTCAGGGTGTGAAATGAGTTTTGCTTTTGGATGACGAATTTTTAGTTTAGTGATTTTCTCTAAACTAAAAATTTCATGAACCATACATACCCCATTCCATAATAACATTTGTCTTCCTGTTATTTTATTTAGGTAGGCACCTAAATTTCTATCTGGAGCAAAAATTATTGGTTGATCTTTTGGAATACTTTCGATGATTGCCTCAGCATTTCCTGAGGTACAAATAATATCTGATAAAGCTTTTATTTCTGCAGAACAATTGATATAAGAAATTACTAAATGATCCGGATATTTATCTTTAAAAGCTTTAAATAAAACAGCCGGGGCACTATCTGCTAATGAACATCCTGCTTTTAAATCTGGTAATAAAACTTTTTTACTTGGGTTTAAAATCTTTGCCGTTTCTGCCATGAAATGCACACCAGCAAAGACTATCATGTCTGCATTGGTTTCTACTGCTTTCTGTGCTAAACCCAAACTATCACCGATATAATCTGCCACATCCTGAATATCGGGTTCCTGGTAGTAGTGTGCCAAAATAATTGCATTTTTCTTTTTCTTTAGACGCTCAATCTCGGCAAATAAATCCAATTGTGCATCAAGTTCAAGATCAACAAAACCTTTTTTTAAAATTGCTTCTTTTGAAATGTTCATAATCCTCGTAATAGTATTTAATAATACTTATTTATATAACCCACTATTACTATTAGGGCTGTTAATATCTTAATAAGTTACTTATTCACAAAAACCAAAGTTAATTAGTTCATGCTTATCCACCTATATACACAATTATACCACACTGTTAAATCATATTTATATCTGTGTTTATCCATCATTTCCACAATAAATAAAAAGACAGTACACATAAACAATAAAACACAATTCACGCTTTATTAACTGTTAATTAACTGCGGATAGAATGAGTTTAAATTCTATGAATCCTAAAATTCCTCTAAAAACACCTTACTTATTCTACTCATTTCCACTTTTTTAAATCAAATATTGCCAGTTTTACACCGATTTTTTGATTTTCTCACAGACCCTTGTGGATAGTATTTTGGCGAGAATTCCCTCTTTTTTCATTATTCCCCTCAACCTATGCCGATTCTTCTAAAGTCGCTTCTCTTTAAAATAGCCCCAATTAATACTTTAGGAAGCTTTTCCACAACTTATTCTAACGTTTTTTCCCCTATTTTTGCCATCCTTAAAATCAATTATTTAATCGTCTATTATGTCTGTTATTCAAAGTATTCGTGACAAAGGTGCCTGGATCATTTTCGGAATCATTGCACTTGCCTTAATTGCATTTATTCTTCAAGATGGTGTTCGCCGAGGAGGAAGATCCACTGATAACACTACATTAGGTAAAGTTAATGGTGAAAAGATTGAGCGTGCAGCTTTTGAAGAAAAATTAACCCTACAAGAAAAGATGTATGGCTCTCAGGGTGCACAAAGAGAACAGTTGATTGGTTCTTTATGGAATCAAGAAGTTGAACGTATTGTATTGAAACAAGAATATGAAAAATTAGGAATTCAAGTAACCTCTAAAGAACTATCTGATATTCTTTTTGGTAATAACTCTCCATTAAGACAAGAGTTTACCGATCCTAAAACAGGCGAGTTCCGAGTGAATGATGCCAAGCAGGCAATTACTCAACTTAAAAAAAGTAAAAACGCTGAACAGATCAACATGATCAACAATGTTTATATTGAACCTACTATAGAACAAACATTGCGAAATAAATATCAGGGCATTCTTCAACAGTCTGCTTATATTCCAAAGTGGATGGTTGAAAAACAGAATGCTGATAATAATGCAATTGCGAATGTTTCATTTGCATTCGCCCCTTACGCTTCAATTCCTGATAGCACTGTTAAGGTTTCTGATGACGATATCTCATCTTATGTAAATAAGCATAGCAATCAGTTCAAAAAAGAAGAGGAAACCAGAAGTATTGCCTACGTTGGCTTTGATGCTGCTCCTTCTCAAACAGATTCTTTGACTTTGTTAAATCAAATTAAATCATATAAAAATGATTTTGAAGCAACAAATGATGCAAAAGGATATTTAGCAAAAGTTGGTTCTGATTTGCCGTTCTATGATAGCTATTTCAGCAAAACAAAAATGCAACAGGCAAACAAAGATAGTCTAACAAAACTTTCAGTAGGATCTATATATGGACCTTATTTAGATGGATCTAGTTATGTTTTAGCTAAAATGATCGGTACAAAAAATTGGCCAGATAGCGTAACTGTTCGTCATATTTTAATTGCTACATCGAATCCTCAGACAGGTCAGGTTCTGCGTGCTGATTCAATTGGACAAAAACTTGTTGATAGTATTGCTGCTGCTGTAAAAAGCGGTGCTGATTTTGCAACACTATGCACTAAATATTCTGATGATCCAGGAAGTAAAGAAAAAGGCGGCGTTTATCCATTTTTTGCCCAAGGGCAAATGGTCATACCTTTTAATGATTATGTATTTGATCATCCGGTTGGTAGCAAAGGTGTTGTTAAGACAGATTATGGTTATCACTATGTTGAAATATTAGGGCAAAAGA
Source organism: uncultured Bacteroidota bacterium (assembly GCA_903825065.1). Lineage (GTDB taxonomy): Bacteria > Bacteroidota > Bacteroidia > Chitinophagales > Chitinophagaceae > Sediminibacterium. The sequence goes on along the minus strand of CAIJZG010000047.1, from coordinate 8,497 downwards.
ATTTTGCTCCAGCGTATAAAATTGCTTATTTGTCAAAAGCTATCGTTTCAAGTAATGAAACCGTAAGCAACGCCAATACAGCTGCTGCTCAGTTTGCTGCAAATGCAAAAAACAGAAAGTCTTTTGATGAAAATGCAATTAAGTTATCCAAACAATTATTGATGGGTAACGATATCAAAGCAAACGACAACCAAATTACAGGAATGGGATCTAGCCGCCAATTGGTTCGTTGGATATATGAGCATACTGCTGGTGATGTTTCTGATCCTCAAGAAGTTGGAGATAAATATATAGTGGCAATTATTGCCTCAGTTAATAAAGCTGGTACAATGTCTGTATCTGAAGCCCGCCCACTTTGTGAGAACATAGTAAGAAGCACTAAAAAAGCTAAGATTCTGATTGATACAAAAATTAAAGGAAACACATTAGAGTCCATTGCTGCAAGTGTTGGAACATCTGTTCAACGCGTAGATAGTCTCTCTTTTGTTACTCCTTTTATACCTAATATGGGTAGTGAACCAAAAATAATTGGTGCTGCTTTTAATAAATCATTACAAGGAAAAATAAGTGAACTAATTGAAGGAAATTCTGGTGTATATGCCATACGTGTTGAAAGCAATGCTGCAAAAGTGGCTACTCTTGATGAATCTGGAATTAAACTAACTTTACTTCAGGCCGCTCGTATGTCTGCATTCAGGGGTTTAGATGCATTGAAAAAATCAGCTAGCATTACAGATAATCGTTCTAAGTTTTATTAGTCTGTTTTTAAAACAGTTATTGGGCCCTCCACTTATGTGGGGGGCTTTTGTTTTCCGATAACGAAAGTTTAATGCTTATCATTTACTTAATTTTGTACTCAAGCAGATATTATGTCAGAAGAAATTTTTGTAAATAAAGTAGCTGAGAGCGGTTTGATTACATTAGACCTGGAACAGTTTTATCCAAAGGGTATTATCAAAACATTTGATTTAAAGGAATATTTGTTTATGGAACTGATTCTTAAGGAAAAAGATTTTCGCGCAGCACTGCAAACTACCGATTGGACGGTTTATCAAGACTCCTATGTTGCCATAAATTGTTCGGTAGATGCTATTATTCCTATGTGGGCATATATGTTAATTGCTAGTTACTTGCAACCTTTCGCGAAGGATGTTGTTTTTGGTGACGAACAAAAACTTGTGAATAGTATTTTTATAAAAAATTTAGCTTCTTTCGATGCTGCTTCTTTTGAAGACAAAAGAGTGGTTGTAAAAGGATGTGGGGATGTTTCTATTCCCGAATCTGCCTATGTAGAAATTACCAATCGATTACGGCCTTATGTAAAAAGTATCATGTATGGAGAACCTTGTAGCACGGTTCCCATTTACAAAAAAAGTTCTCCTAAGCCTTAGCCCTTCTATTAGTAATATCATCAAATTTTTCATCATAGTCATCACGAATCGTTCCCATCATTCTGTCCCAGAACAATAAATACAAGCCATAATTACCTTTAAAATATTGATGATGTTGATTATGATTGGTAGATGTGTTTATCCATTTTCCTATCATTGTTTTATTGAAATTTCTTGGATACAATTCATATCCTAAATGTCCATAAACATTATAGATGATGGAGAACAAAAAGAAGAAAACAAGATGGGTAATATGAATTGGTAAGGTAAAGTAAAAAATAAAAACAACTCCCTGCTCTACTATGGCTTCTAGTGGATGGAATGCATAAGCCGCCCATGGTGAAGGGTTGGTTGATTTATGATGTACCAGGTGTATCCATTTAAATAAAATAGGATGGTGCATCAATCTATGCACCCAATAAAAATAGGTATCGTGTATTAAAAACAAAAGAGGAAAGACAGAAAAATAATAGACCCAACCTCGTTCCTCAATATGTAAATACTTTGTGGTATATGGTGCTATTGAAGGATGTTGAAGGAAAAGAATGAATGAAGAAAAAATTAATATAGTGCCTGATGAATATATAATCTCCCTTAAATAGTCTGTATTTTTTGCATCTTTCGGTTGTAATTTTTTATAATGCCATTTTTTCTTTAACAACACATAAAATGCAATAAAAACGAAACCAGCTATAATATAATATCTGCTTCCTATTCTCATAGCGATTGCCCAAAAAAAGCCCCAGTCTATATGCATGTCAATTATTTTGCTCTATGAATTTTATTAATCCAGTTCTGGCTTTTTTTTGAATTTTTCTTTGCATATAATTACTCCATCCAAATAAAAACCCTGGTAAGCCTAATGCCATTCTTGTCCACTTATAAAAATCGAAACCATCTGTGTGTTCAATGATCAAACCATCTTTGAAGCGCATATATGCTTTGATGTTATTTTTAACTTTTCTTCCCGATCCTGAAAAAAGGTAAGTTGCCTGCCAATTACAGGTTGTGTACTCTTCATCAAGTAATTGGATATTATTATAAGTCAAAGAAAAATTCTTTGCTCTGGTACATAACATTTGCCACATAGCATTTGTTGATGCAGCGTCCAATAATCCAAAAACAGGATCATTAAATACTGCTTCAGGATGATAGCAAGCCTGCATAGAAGAGTAGTCTAATTTTTGAAAGGCCGAATAAAATCGGTTAATTGTTTCTTCGTTTTTATTCATGTTATAAATAATCTATTAATGAGCAACAAGCCAATTTTCTCCTACTCCTAATTCTGCTTCTACAGGTACGCCATTTGGTAAAGGAAGTGCTGCACGCATATTATCTAAGATAATGGGTTTTAGTGTATCTAATTCTTCAGGTAAAGCATCAAACACCAATTCATCGTGAACCTGTAAAATCATTTTTGATTTGAGTCCAGCTTCTATGATGGCTTTATGAATCCTTATCATTGCCAATTTGATCATATCCGCCGCGGTTCCCTGAATTGGTGAGTTTACTGCGTTCCTTTCTGCAAATCCCCGAACCGTAAAGTTTGCAGAGCCAATATCTTTCAGCCAGCGCTTTCTTCCCATCAAGGTTTCTACATATCCATTTTCCTTCGCAAAATTGATGGTATTATCCATATAACTTGTAATTCCTACAAATTCCTTTTTATAATTATCAATAATTTCTTTTGCTTCTGATCTAGATATACCCAAATTTTCAGCTAAGCCGAATGCACCCTGTCCATAAATAATTCCAAAGTTGACACTCTTTGCTTTATACCTCATTTCTTTAGTTACGTCTGCTTCTGCTACATTATAGACTTTAGCTGCTGTTGCGGTATGAATATCTTTTCCTGCTTTAAAAGCTTCACACATATTGGGGTCTCCACTAATTGCTGCAACAATCCTTAATTCAATTTGTGAATAATCTGCGCTTACCAATACATGATTTGCATCACGAGGTATAAAAGCTTTTCTAATTTCTTTTCCCCGATCACTTCTTATGGGAATATTTTGAAGATTTGGATTATTACTACTCAGTCTTCCGGTAACAGCAACTGCTTGTGCATAGGAAGTGTGTACCCTCCCTGTTTTGCTATTTATTATTTCTGGTAAAGCATCTACATACGTACTTTTTAATTTTGTTAATTCACGGTATCCCAGAATATCTGCAACAATAGGATTATTAGCTGCTAATTTTTGTAACACATCTTCACCAGTTGCGTATTGCCCGGTTTTTGTTTTTTTTGCTTTTGCATCTATTTTTAATTTATCGAATAAGACTTCTCCTAATTGTTTTGGAGAAGCTAAATTAAAACGAACTCCAGCAGTGCGATACACATTTTCTTCAAAAACTTTTGCATCTTTCTCTAACTCTTTACTATATGCATTTAAAAAAGCAATATCAATTTTCACGCCTTCGTATTCCATGTCTGTTAATACGGGTACTAATGGATTTTCTACTTCGTTAAAAACACGAACTACATTTTTATCTGCTAATAATGCAGTAAATACCTGCTTTAATTGTAATGTTATATCAGCATCTTCTGCTGCATATTCTTTCGCTTTATCTACATCAACATCCCGCATATTACCCTGTCCTTTTCCTTTTTTTCCAATCAATTCATCAATATGTACGGGTTCATATCCTAAATATTGTGCACTCAGCAAATCCATGCTACGCCTACCTTCTGGCTCTATCAAATAATGAGCTAACATGGTATCAAAAAACTTTCCTTTTAATTCAATGCCATACCATTTCAATACTAATAAATCATATTTAATATTTTGTCCAACCCATAGAATATCTTCTTTTTTAAATAGTGGTTCAAATTGTTTTAATATAGTTTCGGTTTCTTTTTTGTTTGCTGGACAAGGAATATAATATCCTTCGGTTGTTTTAAACGAAAAACTAATACCTACTAATTCTGCCTCATTTGCATCAATATTTGTTGTTTCTGTATCAAAACAAATTTCTTTTTGCTGTAATAATTCTTGAATTAATTGTTCTATATTTTCTGTACCCTGAATCAGATGATAATAGTGCTCGGTGTTACTAATATTTTTATCAGCTGCCATTCCCAAATGTTCTGTATCCTTTGTTACTGTCTCGTTTATTTCTGACGTTTTATTTTTTTTATCTTCTGATGCTACTGGATTTCCAAATAAATCCATTTGCCCCGCTTGTGGCGCTGTTTGAAACGCATTAAAAGAATCACCTAAAATTCTTTTACCCAATGTTTTAAATTCTAATTCTGTAAATACCTGAATCAGCTCTTCTTTATTCCAGTCTTTTAATCTAAAATTTTCTTCATGAAATTCAACTGGTACTGTAGTAATTATTGTCGCTAATTTTTTACTAAGGATGGCAAGTTCTTTATTGTTTCTAACTTTTTCTCCTAAAGCACCCTTCAAACTATCTGCATTTGCTAATACATTTTCTAATGTGCCAAATTCCTTCAATAATTTAGCTGCTGTTTTTTCACCTACCCCGGGTATGCCTGGAATATTATCTACCGCATCTCCCATCATTCCTAACATATCAACTACTTGTTCAACTCTTTCGATGTCCCATTTTGCACATATTTTTTCTGCTGTTAATATTTCGTGCGGATTACCCATGAATGGCGGCTTGTATATAAATACATTGGGATGTATTAATAATTGTCCATAATCTTTATCTGGTGTCACCATAAAGACTTCATAACCGGCATCTGCTGCTTCCCAGGCTAATGTTCCTATTACATCATCCGCTTCAAACCCATCCATTTCTACTACAGGAATATTAAATCCACGAATGATTCTTTTAATATCTGGTATGGATGCTAATAAATCTTCCGGTGTTTCTTGACGGTTTGCTTTATAATCAGCAAAATCGGTATGGCGTTCTGTTGGTGCTTTTGTATCAAAACAAACTGCTAGGTGTGTTGGTTTTTCTTTATTGATCAGATCGAATAAAGTTGAAGTAAATCCAAATTGAGCATTGGTGTTAAAACCCTTTGATGTAATTCTTGGGTTTCTTATCAGTGCATAATAAGCGCGAAAGATTAATGCAAATGCGTCAAGCAGAAAAAGTTTTTTAGCCATGGAGCTAAGTTATTGAATTTAGTTACCAAATAAAAAAACCCCCGCAAATTGCGAGGGTTCCGGCTATTAAATTAGTTAGTGGGAACAACTACTTAATGCCGTATTTGTATTTATAACGCTCGTATAATTGTGTTTGTTTATTTTCAAGGCTAATTTTTCTTCCTTGAATAAATGCCTGTTCAACAGTGCTACTTTTCATATCTAAGATATCACCGGCTGTAATAATGATATTTGCGTCCTTGCCTACTTCTATAGAGCCTGTTTTATCATCTACACCTAAAATTTTTGCCGCGTTTAATGTGATTGCGCTTAAAGCTTCCTCTTTTGTTAAACCATAAGTAGCAGCTGTTCCAGCATTATAAGAAACGTTGCGATAGCGCGTATTATCTGAATTATCGTTCAGAGAAAACAATACACCCGCTTTTTGTAAAACAGCGGGTGTTTTATATGGTTGATCAATATCATCATCTTCCGTTGCCGGTAATGCATGTTCTTCACTAAGTATCACAGCGATATTGGCTGATTTTAATATCTCTGCAATTTGAAAACTTTCAGATCCACCTACAATTACTACATCGAAATTAAACTCTTTCACAAAGTCAATTGCCACTAGCATCTGTTTCACCTGATCTGCATGTATATACAATTTTTGTTTCTTCTCAAACAGCCCTTTTGTAGATTCTAATTTTAGATTAGTATTTGTGTGAACGTTTTCCTGGTTGTATGCTTTCGCTTCTCGAAAAAACTTTTTAATTTCCTCTACTTTATCCAAAGCAATTTTTGTAGGATCTAGAGCTCCGGCCCCAGCAGCAGTAACCCCCCCCCTTCTACCAAAACGCACTACAAAACTTGGCATATTTAAATGTATACCTGCATCCATTTTATAAACTGCGTCTTCCCAGTTCCAGGCATCAAATTGAACTACCGATGAAGATCCGGTTATGACTCCTCCTTCTGGATTTACACTTGCCAATAAAATACCGTTACTTCTTAAAACATTAATTACTCTGGAATCAGTATTATACGCAGTAATAGAACGAACATCACTATTGTATTCCCCTATTTCTTGATAATCATTACTTGCTCTGACTCCATTTGATATTTCTTTTAAACCTACATCTGATGATGATAGAATTAAGCCGGGATAAACCTGTTTTCCCTTGGCGTTAATTACTTGTGCATCGTTTGAGGGTATTGCAATATTGGTACCGACTTCAACAATTTTACCATTATTAATTTTTATGGTTGCATTTTCTAAAACTGTTCCATTACCTACATGAACAGTACCATTTGTTATAAATAATAAGCCCTTATTTTCCTGTGACGGATAAACAGACTCTTGCGCTTTTGTAAAGCCACTCATCGCTATCAGTGCTGTTAGTGTATATACTAATTTTTTCATACTAATTTTTTATTGGTTAAGATTTTCAACTTCCTGAACGTCTACAGTATAAATACCATCTTTATGTGAATGATCTCCACAACTCAAGATCTCCTGCCAGCTTGGTTCTGCTGGGCGAACCGCTGTCCCACCTTTTTTCTCTCCAATCATTTTTTGTGTTAAACGAAAACGTTCTGCTTGTATTTTTTTGCGTTGTTCCAAATCTTTTTCCCGATCCCAATAAACGATTCCATCTACAATTGTTTTTTCAGATTTTGCATATATGCTTAATGGATTATTACTCCATATTACAATGTCAGCATCTTTACCCACTTTTATACTTCCTACTTTATCTGAAACATGTAATGCAATTGCAGGATTTAATGTGACCATTTTCAAGGCTTCAATTTCACTAACGCCCCCATATCTGACAACTTTTCCTGCTTCTTGATTTAGTCGCCGCGCCATTTCTGCATCATCAGAATTAATACACACATTTAAACCTACCTGATGCATGATTGCTGCGTTGTATGCGATGGCGTCTGTTACTTCTACTTTATAATAATACCAATCTGAAAAAGTAGATGCATTCGATCCATGTGCTTTCATTTTATCAGCTACTTTATATCCTTCTAAAATATGAGTAAACGTATTAAACGTAAATCCGTATTTATCCCCAACTCTCATGGCTGCTGTTATTTCACTTTGTACATATGAGTGACAAGTAATAAAACGTTTCCTGTTTAATATTTCCACTAATGCATCTAATTCTAAATCCCTCCTGGTTTTAGGATCTAGTTTAATTGCTTTTTCATAATCTTTTGCTCGAGCAAATGCATCATTCAAAACTTCTGCCACTCCCATACGCGTATCTGGAAAACGATTATTTCCTTGTGAAGCTGTAGTGCGTTTTACGTTTTCACCTAATGCAAATTTGATAAAAGGATCGGAACCCTGAAATTTTAATCCTTCATCATCTGCTCCCCAACGTAATTTGATTAATTGAGTTTGTCCGCCAATAGTATTTGCTGAACCATGTAGTATATGAGAACTTGTTACTCCACCACTCAGCTGACGGTAAATATTAATATCTTCTGGATTTAAATTATCTCCAATTCTTACTTCAGAGGTTACAGATTGTGCACCTTCGTTTATAGATGTTGCTGCTATATGTGAGTGTTCATCTATTATACCAGCAGAAACGTGTTTACCTGTAGCATCAATTGTTCTTGCACCTGATTCAGAAATATTTTTTCCAACTTTGGCAATTTTACCATCTTTTAATAGAAGATCTGTATTTTCTAATATACCTTCTTTTTCATTAGTCCAGATAGTTGCATTTTTAATTAAGATGCTTTCTTGTTTTGGTGCTTCCTCCCAGCCATATCCATCAAATGGAAAAGTTACTTTGGCTATTCGTTGATTTATATTTTGTTTTTTCTTTACCGAATCTGCCGGAGTGTTATATACTGAATCTAATGTTGCAATCCATGTTATTTTATTTCCAGTAGTATCTTCTCCTGTTCCAGTCCAACTTGCACCATTCGACATACCACTTAACCGATAGTTAGCAATTGGTGCTTCTTTTTTAAATCCTCCTGATTTTCCTTGATTTGCATTTTTTGCTGCTGTAGTTGTGT
>CAIJZG010000046.1 GCA_903825065.1 uncultured Bacteroidota bacterium | reverse complement strand
CTTTGGCATGATTTTGAAGCCCATGCTGGCTATTCTTTTAATCGTTCTCATGCTATTGCATACTCTATGCTTAGCTATTACACTGCTTGGCTTAAGCATTATTATCCTCTTGAATTTATGTTTGCTATTCTCAAGAATGAAAACGATAAGGATGCGAGAACAGATTATTTGTTGGAAGCTAAACGATTGGGAATTAAAGTATTGCTCCCACATATTAACGAATCGTCTCTTGACTTTAGTATCCAAGGTGACTCGCTAAGGTTTGGTTTATCTGACATTAAGTTTATTTCAAATAAAGTGGGAAACAAAATTATAGCAACTAGACCCTACAAATCAATTAAGCATTTTCAAGAAGTTGCTGGATTAAAAGGAAGCGGAATTAATTCAAGAGCAATTGATTCTTTAAATGCAATCGGTGCTGCATCCTTTAAAGATAATCCTTTAACTGGAAATGAAAGTGAAAATCTTTATGAATACCTAGGTATTCCAAAGTTTGATACAGGTAAATTGAGTTCTGCAATTAAAACACAAGTTAATCCACTTGAAGAGTTTCTTGAGGAAGGATGCTTCGTTCTTTTAGCTATGGTTAAATCAATTAAAAAGGGACCGACATGGTCACGTGTGGAACTTGTTGATGACACAGGCTCTGTTGGTATTTTTCACGAAGTTAATACTCAAATTGAGCCAGGCATGATGTACTTCTTCTTAGTTGGAGATAACCGTATTCATAGATATTTAACTATTGACGATGTTGTTAATAAGATTGATGATACATTTGTTCATTGGTTATATCGTGATAAGTTAAAGATTGACACAGGAAAAAGACTTGTGGTAGACTTTACACACTATAAAACAAAAGCAAACAAAATGATGGCTCATATTATTTTATCTGATTCTAATAAAAAACTTGAGCGTGTTATTGCTTTTCCAAAGTTTTATTCCACTGCTCTCGGAAAGATGAGAACTGGAATGATTTGTGATCCAGCAATTTCTAAAATGGATGACGGTACGCTGTATGTAAAGGAGGTGATTTAAAAATGGATAATATTTTTAATAATGTTTCTGGTGAAATAAAAAATGGATTGACTCCTAATCAGTCTATTGATTTTAGAGAATTAGCAATAATTCTTATTAATAAGATGGGGGGTACTGTTGAACTTACAATTCAAGAGTTAATGTCTAAGTATAACAATAAGTATATTAAGACAGATCAAAACCCCATGACTTTGGCAGTAAAATTTACAGTATCAGATATTGAACAGGAGCAATAAAAAATGACAGAAGAAATGAATAACAATGAAGTACAAAACACTTCAAATGATCCAGGAGTTCAGATTAGCGTGGAGCAGATACTTGCTTCCATACTTTCTTTGGGTCCAGTATCTGTGCCATTAGATAATCTTATCGCAAATTATGGTGGAAAAAATATTGCGGTAAATCAAGATCCAGATACAAAGGTAGTTACTTTTGATCTTGCAGATGTAGTTCTTTCAGAAGATTCATCGGCAGAAACAGAAAATAACCCTGCAGAATAGTGTATAATATAAGTATATGGCTGACTCCTATG
>CAIJZG010000045.1 GCA_903825065.1 uncultured Bacteroidota bacterium | reverse complement strand
GCTTAACCAACTTGATTTTTTGTTTAAAATTTACTTTTTCAAATAACCCTGATTGATCATAAACACCTGAGTTTATTTTGTTATAACCACCGCTGCTACGTCCACCACCATGACCACCACGTCCACCACCACTACTAAAACTTGATCTTGTGCTTGACATGCTATTTGCGCCTTTTGGTTTTTCAATAGCGTTGATAGTTAAGTCAAGCGTAATAACCTCATTAAGTTGGATCAAACTTTCTGCCATCAATTCTCTCAATGGAATTTTTATTTCGTAAACTATTTTTTCAGTTGAGTCTGCGCCTACAACAATATTTATTCCTGAGTTATTCGATAAATTAATCTCAGTTTTGGTTAAGAGAAACCCTTTTGTTTTTACAGTTTGAATTTCTGATTTATAGATTTGAATAGCTGCATTAAAATCGGATTGTTTATTTATTCCTGGGTCAATTGAATTAGGGAAAATGATACTTACGTCAAATTTTCTTTTCTTTTCAGATGAGAATAATTCAATACTCCAACCTGCTTTCATCATTTTACTTGTTTTCATTCTATCGTTATTTGAGAAACAGAGGTATAAATTCTTGTCATCATTGGATATCGAAAACATTAACGCACTTTGGGTATCAAAAAATGAAAAGGGTTTGGGCCATTCATTATCATTCCCATCAATTATCAGTGGTTTTGTTTGCCATTTTGATGCTGAAATTCCATCTTGAGCGATGCTGTGTAATGATATCAATAGACCCAAAATCATGTAAAGGATGCCTTTTTTCATATCGGAAAAATTCTTATTTGAGTTGAAGATAGCTACCACAACTACTAATAGAATTTATTTAGGGCAAAACCTTTGTTAATTCGGTTATTATCATTCAAGTTGAAAAAGGTATTCTTACTATCAGGAATTAAATAGTCACCATAAAAGCAAAAAATGACCCTACCTAAACAAAGTTTGCATCTGTTTAAGAGGGGTCAGACTAAATTATCCCAAAAAACTACATCCTATTTAATAGTGCATTGTGCCAATGCTATTTCTTCCATTAGGTCATTATAGCCAACTACTAATCCTTGTACTTTTACTTTTGATCCAACTTTCAAATCTTTTAATTTGCCAACTTCTGACGAATCAATATTGCATGCAATATTGTTTAGCGTAAGAGTTACACCTGCTATTGTGGTAATATCTCCTTCAATTAATACTGCTTGATTAATATATAGTTTGTTTGCATCTGCTGCATTGTCTTTAAAAGCTTTTGAAAATGCTTCTGCTTTCATTTCAAATTTAGCTTTTTCAGTAGACGGATTTCGATGTTTAACCGATGAAGTCATTGCCATACCCAGATCAACAATCATTTGTGTTGCTTTTTCTTTATTCAATGCTCCCCAAATGCCTGCTATTACTATAATAGCAACGATTCCGATAATAATTTTCTTTTTCATTTTTTCTTTTGAAACTGTGATAAAAACTTTAATAAATGTAAAGTTGAAACTAACAAAATCCTCAAAGAATGATAATGAGCACAAAAATTGCTGATAAATATCATAAAAATTGGTGCCTATTGTCATTTAAATGTATTTAATACACTTATAATTTTGGATTCGAAATTTAGATCCCACCTAAGTTAATATTGGAGCAAAATCGAAAAACCTATTCACTACTCCTACAGATCATTAAATTAAAATTAAGTGTATGAAAAAAACGGTTTACAACCAAAAGGGCATCTTGTGCCTTGTCAGTATGGTTTTAATCTCACTGTTATTGGTGCAGTGTAAGAAAGACGGGACAAATGCAAGTACAGTTTCAAGATCATTAGTGAATCGACCAGATTCCACTATTTTTTCACCTTATTATGATAGTACTGTTGTTGCCTTCGCGGACATTAATCCTGGCATCAATGATATTATTGTTACTAAAAGTGTTCGAAGCATTATTAAGAATAATTGTGTTTCTGCCGGATGCCATGGTGTTGGAGGTGTTAAGCCAACGCTTGATACTTATGAAAGCGTAAAGAGTATGGTAGTTGTTGGAAATCCTGAAGCAAGCCAATTATTTCAAATGGTAACCACCAGTGATTTAAATAAGGCAATGCCACCGATTAACTATGGGGTAGATTTAACTGTTACTGAGAAATCAATTATTTACAATTGGATTAAAAATGGTGCGAAAAATTATCCTGGTCTTGAAGACTTTCGGCCTGCTGCTACCGCATTGATAGGAGTTGGATGTTCTTCAGGAAACTGTCATAACGAAGCTACAGCAACAGGTGGCTGGGCAAGAAAGGGATTATTAGGTGCCTTATCCACTTCAGATTCTTCTACCTTTTATTTTCAGAATCAAACAACTGGGGCCATTACTACCTATCCTCAATTGAAAGATCCAAAATTGACATCAGTTTGGAAAAGCTATAAAGACAGTGTTCGTCAATTTTATGCGGATACCTTAGCAAATGCTAGCTTCAGACCATATGCAACTTTCGGAACTCCTATTTCTGCAATAAGTGGAAGAGGACCACTAAATACTTATGATGATCAGTTGTTAGATATCATCGCTCCAAAAGCTATAAGATCTAACAGTTCAGTTGTATTCATTGATGGAACAGGGAAGAAGTATTATGTAAAAGGAGATAATTTAAACTCAAGCAGTACTCTATTGTCAAGAATTGATACCACAATCGTATTAGCAAATCCACGCACTAAAGTTTGGGCTACTAAAACACAAGGAGATATGGCCTGGAGTGATGGCGGATTAAGACCTTCTGATGTTGCCATTATCAAAGCCTGGTATTTCACTGATCCAAATATTCCTGATGTATGGAAGTATGGTACCGATGGTGCGGGCATTTTCAAATACACTTATTCAGGAAAAATCATTGTAAAATAATACTAACCAGAAAAAACATTTTATGAATAAATTATTAGTATATCTGGGAGTGATTGGCGGAGTTCTGCTTTTCTTCTCTTGTTACAATAACAATAAGGATATTACCAAACCAACGGCTACAGGACTAGAAAATATTTCATTCCGCGACGACATTGTACCAATTGTTACCTCTGGTGCATGTGGTTGCCACATTAATGGAAAAGTTTCTAATGCAGTACCCTTTGCGATTAAAGACACTATTTATTTTTCTACGATCCAGTCAAGGTCTTCGGTCTTCGAAACTATGGCTAAAGGTGGAGAACATCCTGGTGAAGGAGGTATCTTCTTTACACCTGCTCAGGCAGCTATTATACAAACATGGGTGGCACAAGGGGCAAAAGATAATTATGTTCCCCCAGCTATTACTGGCCCAGTAACCTATACCATTAATATCGTTCCTATCTACAAACAAGTATGTAAGGGAAGTGCCTGCCATGGCGGATTAGGACCAAATTTAGATTATGCAAAAATGTCTACCGATAAAGACATGCTTTCTCAAATGATGGGCAGCGCAGGAGCTAGTGGCCATAAAGGTGGGACCTTAAGTTTAGATGGAACAACAACCGCCACATTTTTAGCTTGGATAACACAAGGACAACCACTTTAAATTAAAATCCATTCAAATTTTAAAATCATTACAATGAAAAAATTAATACTACTCGCATTCTTTTTTATACTGGTTACAAACCTGATTAATGCGCAAACCTATAAAACCAGAGATGCTAATATTTATTTCAATCCTAATAAAGATTTAAGTCATAAGGATTATGCTTCACAAAGTAAGGAAGGCACTGCTGTATTAAAAGTTGAAACAAGTGAAGTGGCTTTATTGGTTCCTATGAAAACATTCCATTTCAATAATGCCTTATTGGAAGAGCATTTTAACGAGAATTATTTGCATACCAATAAATTTCCTAATGCCACTTTTAAAGGAAAATTAACAGGCTTTAATAAAGATCAATTAACCAAAGATGGTGTTTATAATATGTCATCTGAAGGTCAGGTTACATTACATGGTGTTACAAAAGATTTTAAAGCACCAGTTAAAATGACAGTAAAAGGTAAAGCAGTAACATTCGATTGTTCTTTTAAAATTAAGGCAGAAGATTATGCAATTGATATTCCTGGTTTAGTAAAACCTAAACTAGCAGATTTTACTCCAATCGATGCTGCAATTGTATTTCAATTAAACTAATTGAGTCAAGATAAAAACTAACACATGAAATAAGCAATAAAATTTCTTAATACTAGATGAATTAATTATTTGCGAATTACATGTAACCAAAATAAATCTACAGACACATGAAAAAAACATTATTATATTTTATGCTTGCATGTTGCTTTTTCTTAAAAGCAAGTGCCCAAAGCGATTTGTTAGGAGACTTAATAAAAGAAGACTCCTCAACAGTGAAGCACAATATTGCAACTGCCACCTTTAAATCAACACGAATTATTAATTTACAAAGTGTTGAAATGACAGGAAAAGGAAATCTTCAATTTATGATTAGTCACCGGTTTGGCTATTTATGGAAGACTGGAAAAGGGTTGACCAATGTTGCTCAATTATTTGGTATGAATTCTGGGTTTGCAAATACGTATATGTCTTTTGATTATTCGTTTACTGATTGGATGAATACAGGTTTTGCGGCTACAGGAAATGCCCAGTTCGAAACATGGGCTAAATTCAAGTTATTGAAACAACAAAGCGGAAAGAAAAACATTCCAATAACTATTTCTTGGTTTACATTAATGCACTGGGATGCTTCTGAAGGTCCTAGTCCTGATGATCTTGCCTGGAACAGATTGTCATTTATGCATCAGATTTTAATAGCCAGAAAATTCAGTGAAAACTTCTCTTTACAATTAATGCCTTCTTATATCCATTATAATTATACCCCTTATGGAATTAATAATACCAATAATATTTTTTCTCTGGGTATTGGAGGTAGAATGAAACTATCTCATAAAACTGCTATCACATTTGAATATACTCGTCAATTGAATGGCTATAAAGATTTGCTTGATGAAACTGCTTCGGCAGTAAATTATGTTCCTGATGTTTTATCACTTGGATATGATTGGGATACTGGCGGTCACATTTTTCAATTCTTTATTTCTAGTGCTTCAACTGCATCAAATATTACTCAGTTGAGTACTAATTTAAATCAAATGAAGCTTGGTAATTTTTCTCTAGGATTTAATTTAAATAGAAGCTACGGCATTAAAAAAGTAGTTCAGACTCATTAATTTCATTTGTGTTTTATATTTAAAGACAGGCCCCAGTTCTCTGGGGCTTTTTATTTTTAAAACTTTGATTTAAATATTTTTATACTAAATCATGAATTTGTTTTTATTAAAGAATTTTAGTCTTAAATATAGATGTTCAAACATTTATTCAATGTTTACGCATATTTCAGCCGATTCTCTCCCCCCTTTTAAGAATAACTGTATAAAAGACGATATATAAATATGACTTATGTCATAAAACTGTCTGATAACAATCATTTGCGATCAGAGCTTAAAGTTTGAACATTTGTTTGTCTTTAAATTTTAACTCTAAACAGACATATATGAAAACCACTTTTGTTCTCTCTTTCTTCATTGCAGTGACTGTATTTTTTGTGTATTGCACAAAAACTGCACAGATTGTTGCTCCTACAACTTCTAGC
Source organism: uncultured Bacteroidota bacterium (assembly GCA_903825065.1). Lineage (GTDB taxonomy): Bacteria > Bacteroidota > Bacteroidia > Chitinophagales > Chitinophagaceae > Sediminibacterium. Next base: position 4,593 of record CAIJZG010000045.1, on the reverse strand, counting down.
ACCAATGAATTACTTTCTTACAAAACCACAACTGCACCAACAATAGATGGAGTAATTGATGCAATTTGGGATAAAGCTACTAAGCTGCAAGCAACTCCAACAGTTCCAGATCCAGGGAATGGTTTATTTGCTGGTTATCAAGGAACTCAATATCCTGCAACTCTTCGCTCGATGTATGATGATCAGTATATCTACTTCCTTGCAGAATGGAAAGATGCTTCAAACTATCAAGTACAACCTTGGTATTTTAATCCTACTACAAGTCGTTGGGCTCAAAGAGGTAATGCAAAAACTTTTGATGTAAATGGTAATTTGATAAAAGAAGGTATGGGTAATGATCAATTAGCTATGTTATGGAACATTGATGGATCAACTCCTAAATTTGTTACACAAACTTGTTATGCTAGTTGTCACCTGTTTACACCTTACAGAAATTATGCTGGAGTAATGGTTCCAAATGCAAGTGCCAACCACTATACAAATGGTGCGAATGAAAAAATTGATATGTGGTGGTGTCATTTGAATAAAGATCTACCTCAAGGCCAAATGGATGATGAATATCAAGATTGGGCTGGTGGTCCTTCAGTAACTGATACAGTTGGTGGATCTGGAAATGGTCGTCATGCTGATGATTTAGTTCCTCCATCTCCTTTTTCAACAACATATACCAATACTAATACTAATGTAAGTAATGGACCTTTCAACAACTCTCAAAGTTTGAAATTAGATGGTACTGGTGCGGCAGTTACAGTTCCAAAATGGATTATACCAGATGCAGTTGGTGCTAAATATTATCTATCTACAGATACGCTACCTGGTGGGAAAGCCTTAAAAGTAACTGGTGTTAGCAGTAAAGGTGTATTAACTTATGTTGGGGGCACATTGGATCCTACTGGAAATGCAGATTATTTAGATGATCCTACAACTGGTGTAGCTGTTGGTTCTAAATGTTTTCCAGCATTTATTTCTGCACCGTATACAATGGGTCGTTCAGATTTTTCTGCTCAGGCAACCTATACTGGATCAGGATGGATCTTAGAATTCAAGCGTTTATTGAAAACTCCTGATACCTTAAAACAGGATATCGATTTCAGCAGTTTAGTTGATCAACCTTTCGGTATGGCTATTTTTAATAGCTCAAACTATCAACACGGTATTCAACCAAACTTGTTGTTGAAATTTCAGAAATAAGTAACCCTCTGTTTTACTAAAAACAATTATCATGTTAAAGAAAAAAACAGCGCTTCTATCGGTCGGGGTTACTTCGATGTTGCTCATTTTTTCAGGATGTTATAAAACTACCACAGTGGTTATCAACCCTGGTGCTAGTATCACAACTGAAATGAGTTATACAAATGATATTACACCGATTTTTACGAAAAGTTGCGCACTAAGCGGTTGCCATGTTTCAGGCGGGAAAGCTCCTGACTTAACAAAAGACAACTCATATAAATCATTGACTGGCGGAGGTTATTTAAAAGCAGGAGATCCAGATAACAGTGTGTTGTATCAGTGGTTAAGTGGAAAAAAATCTCCAGCAATGCCAATGGGCTCTGGTCCAGATCAGGCTATCAATGGAAAAGTTTATGCTTGGATTAAACAAGGTGCAAAAAACAATTAAATAAAATACAATGAAAAAATATATCATTCATTTCCCTTCTTTCCAGCTTAGACTACTGTTGCTTATTTTGGTAGCTACTGTAATAACTGGAACAGAATTGAATGCACAGGATTCTACTGCTGCTGCGCCAGTAGCCAAAAAGAAATCCTATGTTAAAAACACTTTTGAAGGAAACTTCTTAATCGATAATCAAACCGTGATGGTTCCCATCAAAGGAACTTTCGAATTTGATATCAGTCACCGTTTCGGAACAATTAATAATCAATTCAAAGATTTGTTTGGTTTGTTTTCCAGTGCCAATATGCGATTAGGATTTAGCTATACTCCTATCAAGGATTTGCAAGTTGGATTCGGAGCTAACAATTATAATATGATTGTTGACTGGAGTCTCAAATATGCTGTGGTGAAACAAACTAAAGATGGTAGGACACCTTTATCAGTAACTTATTTTGGAAATGCAGCGATGGATACAAGAGCTAAAAGTGATGCATTACCGATAGTGTCTTCTTCAGATCGTTTTAGTTTCTTTAATCAGCTATTAATTGCCAGGAAATTTTCAGAAGCGTTTTCTGCGCAAGTATCTTTAAATTATACACATTTTAATAATGTGCCCGGATATTATGACGTGAACCATATCGCTCAAACTGGTATGTTGAATGATCATTATTCTGTGTCAGTAGGTGGTCGTTTAAAAATTTCACCAAAGACTTCCATTATTGCTAATTATGAGCAGCCATTAACACAACATCCTTTGAATAATGTATATCCGAATATCAGTTTTGGATTAGACATGAAATCAAGTGGTCATGATTTCCAAGTATTCTTTGGAAACTATGGAAATACAATCCCACAATTTAATTCAGAGTATAGTCAGAACGACTTTGCGAAGGGACAATATGTAATTGGCTTTAATATTTCTAGACTTTGGAATTTTTAGAAAAGAGGCAGGAAAAATCAGTATCTTTTAGTAAACAAAATAGCAAACAAATGAAACATGTAATCACACTTTCTCTTCTGGCAGTATTCGTAATTACTGCAAGTTTCACTTTAATGCCAAACAAACCATGGCCAGTTCCTGATAAAGATGCAAAAAAGGCTAACCCAGTTAAAACTGATGCTGCATCTGTTTCTGCGGGTAAAGCTTTATGGGGTCAGCACTGTTCTTCTTGTCATGGCAAAGCTGGTTTAGGTGATGGTACAAAAGCGGCACAATTAAAAACTCAGCCAGAAGACATGTCGAAAGCAGCAGTTCAATCTCAATCCGATGGAGCTTTATTTTATAAAGTTTCGGAAGGCAGAGATGATATGCCATCTTTCAAGAAGAAAATTCCAGATGCAGAAGATATCTGGAACCTTGTTAACTATATGCGCACTTTGAAAAAATAATCGCATATCCTAATTAGGAAAAATTAAAAGGCAGTTTCATTACTGCCTTTTAATTTACTTCATTTTTCATTATTTTATCACCTCTCTCAAGTTCAGATCATGCAAGAACAAGAAACTGTTTCGAAAGAACAAAATACTAGAAGGTCAGTGCTTATGGGCATTGGCATCTTGTCGGTCTTTAGTTTTCTAACCATGGGTTTTTTTTCTAAGAAAAAGAATATTATAGCCTGCGCTCCCACACCAGACGAAAAAAAGACCATGAAATTTTTAACCCAGGATGGTCAGCTAGTAGAAGTTGATATTTCAAAAATCAATTCCTTAAAAGAGAAAGCCTCTAATCAGGAAATGCAACAATGGGTAAAAAGGTAAATCACATTTAAATTGTTTCAATGAAAACCAACGATACCTCCAGAAGAGAATTTATTTCAGCTACATTGTTAGCTGGACTAGCTGTTACTGGTTGTTCTTCAGGAAAAAATCCTTTCGAACCAGATGCAGCAACAATAGAAACAGTAAAGCCTTCCGGCGAAATGATCAAGCTGCTTTCTGTTGACGGAGAAGTGATAGAAGTTGATAAGGCTTTTTTAAAGCCAGTTCCATCTTTGCCTCAAGTTTCTAATGAATTGGCAAGACAGGGAATTCCAGGAAAGAAATTTGTGATGGTGATTGATTTATCCAGATGTAAAAGTTTGAAGAAATGTCAATCAGCATGTAACCATATGCACAGTATACATCCAGGACAAAACTGGATTAAAGTATATCCTCAACACGAAGCAGAACATACTGCTCCATATTGGCAGCCTACAACTTGTATGCATTGCGATGAGCCTCCATGTGTAAAAGTTTGCCCGGTAGATGCCACATTTAAAAGACAAGACGGTATCGTATTAATCGACAGCGATCGTTGTATCGGTTGTAGATTTTGTATGGCTGCCTGTCCTTATTCAACCCGTGTATTTAATTGGGAAGACTTAGACCTGCCAAAAGAAATTGCAGATAAACCTTATTCATGTGAGACAAGTGTTCCACAGAAAAAAGGAACAGTAGGTAAATGCGATTTCTGTCCGGACATGGCAAGAAAAGGAGAATTACCACATTGTGTTTCTGCATGTCCAAATGGGGTATTCATGTTTGGTGATATGAATGAAGATGTTGTAACCAATGGATCTGAAACATTCCGATTCAGCGACTTAGTTAGAGATAAAGCAGGATATCGCTTAATGGAAGATCTGGGAACTAAACCAAGTGTGTATTATTTACCGCCGGTAAACAGAAATTTCCCGTTTGAAAATAAAGAAGAGAAAGAGGAAAACAAAAAAAGTTAACCCTAAATCATAGATCGTGGAAAGTTTAGCAAAAGAACAAATAATTAAAGACCTGCTACCACAAAAATTTGGCAAGGCAGGTAAGATTTGGGTGGGTATATTATTAGCATTTTGTACGCTTGGTGTTATTGCATACATTTTGCAACTAAAAAATGGATTAGTAGTTACTGCCATGCGCGATTATGTGTCATGGGGTATCTATATCTCAAACTTTGTATTCTTTGTAGCCATCAGTCTGGTGGGCTCTTTGATTACCGCGGT
>CAIJZG010000044.1 GCA_903825065.1 uncultured Bacteroidota bacterium | reverse complement strand
TTACAATTATTTACATTGTTTGGAGTTATGGACCAGGATCCGAAAGGATATTTAGAAAAAATTTCTAAAGTGGGTTACAAAGAAATTGAATCTGCATTTAGCAAATTGGGTGGTTATTACGGAATGAAACCTAAAGAATTCGCTACTACATTAAAAGATCTGGGTATGGTATGGCGCTCTCACCATGTTTTGGGCGCTCCGTTTAAAATGCCTGCTGGTGCTAAAATGCCTATAGGTGCTGACGGAAAACCGATGGTAATTCCTCCAATGAAAAACTTGCGCGACAATTATCAGGAATTGATTGATCAAGCGGCGGAAGGTGGTGTAACCTATTTGGTTTGTGCCAATACGCCAATAGGTACATTAGATGAAATCAAAGCATCGATCGAAGTATTGAATAAAGCTGCTGTTGCTGCAAAAAAATCAGGCTTGTTATTCGCGTATCATAATCACGATGCTGAATTCAAAACTGTTGATGGCGTAATTCCTTATGATTTATTATTAAGCCAAACAGATCCTGCATTAGTGAAAATGGAATTAGATTTGGCTTGGGCTATGAAAGCGGGTAAAGATCCTGTTGAAATGTTTAAAGCTAATAAAGGAAGATTCCATTTGTGGCATGTAAAAGATTTAGATAAGAATAGAGAAAAAGTTATTGAAGTTGGTAAAGGCGATTTTGATTTCAAAAGAATTTTTGATCATGCTACAGATGCGGGTATGAAATATTTCTTTATTGAACAAGATGGTGCTCCAAGTCCGATTGAAAACATTACCACTAGTTATTATTATATTCATAAATTATTGCATCCATAATACTTAATCATGAAAAAAATCATTTCAATTGTTGCTACTTTATTAGTTGCGAACCTAACTTATTCTCAAACTGATATTACAGTAAAGGCAAAAGCGTTGTTGGCAAAAATGACGCTAGAAGAAAAAATCGGGCAGTTAAATTTAATCATTCCTGGAGGTGCTGCAGTGACTGGTTCCGTAGTGAGCACAGATGTAGAGGGTAAAATTAAAAAGGGTCTTGTAGGTGGATTGTTTGGAATTTACTCACCTGAAAAGGTTCGTAAAGCACAAGACCTTGCAGTGAAAGAGTCAAGATTACATATTCCCATGATCTTTGGATTGGATGTAATACATGGGCATAAAACAATTTATCCCATTCCATTGGCTATTTCAGCATCCTGGGATTTGGGTATGATTCAAAATGCAGCAACTATGGCTGCCAAAGAAGCAACTGCTGATGGATTGAATTGGGCATTTTCTCCCATGGTAGATATCGCTCGAGATCCACGCTGGGGAAGGATTTCAGAAGGTTCAGGAGAAGATCCTTATTTAGGAGGAGAGATTGCAAAAGCAATTGTAAGAGGCTATCAAGGAAAATCACTTGCATTAAATAATACCATGATGGCTTGTGTCAAACACTTTGCATTATATGGGGGAGCTGAAGCTGGTCGCGAGTATAATACAGTTGATATGAGTAAGATCAAAATGTATGAATACTATTTGCCTCCCTATAAAGCAGCTGTGGATGCAGGTGCAGGAAGTATGATGAGTTCTTTCAATGAGATTGATGGTGTACCAGCTTCGGCTAATCAATGGTTGCTAACAGACTTGTTACGCAAACAATGGGGCTTCAAAGGTTTTGTTGTTTCTGATTATACTTCTGTGAATGAAATGACAGCCCACGGTATTGGCGATTTGCAAACAGTATCCGCAAGAGCATTGAAAGCAGGGTTGGATATGGATATGGTGGGAGAGGGAATGCTAACCACTTTACAGAAATCATTGAAAGAAGGAAAAGTTTCAATAGCAGATATTGACCAGGCATGTTTACGAATTTTGGAAGCGAAATATAAATTGGGTTTGTTTGATGATCCTTATCGCTATATTGATGAGTCTCGCCCTGCAAAAGATATTTTAAGTTCTGAGAATCGTACCATCGCAAGAAATATGGCGGCTCATAGTATGGTATTGTTGCAAAACTATCAACAGATTTTGCCATTAAAGAAAACAGGTACCATTGCATTGGTAGGTCCATTAGCGCATAACAGAAGAAATATGTTAGGTACATGGGTGGTAGCTGGTGATTGGGATAAATCGGTAAGTGTGTATGAGGGAATAAAGAATGCAGTGGGCAATAGTGTCAATATCGTTTATGCGAAAGGTTCTAATATTACAGACGATGCAGAGTTTGCCAAAAATGTAAACGCAATAGGTGTGCAAGTAGAAGCGGATAGTAGAACTCCTGCAGAAATGATCAACGAAGCCTTGGAAGCCGCAAAAAAATCTGATGTCATAGTTGCTGTAGTGGGAGAATCTTCAGATATGTCTGGTGAATCATCAAGTAGAGCTGACATCAGTATTCCGGCTAGTCAGCAAGCACTTTTAAAAGCATTATCTGAATTAGGAAAACCTTTAGTTATTGTTTTGATAAATGGAAGACCGCTTACATTAGTTTGGGAGAAGCAACATGCCACAGCTATTTTAGAAGCATGGGCTCCTGGAACAGAAGCGGGTAATGCAGTTGCTGATGTATTATTTGGAAATTACAATCCTTCTGGAAAAATCACTGCCACATTCCCAAGATCAGTTGGTCAGATTCCAATTTATTATAACCATAAAAACACAGGGCGACCTTATGATGGAACTGGTGGACATAAATTCAAATCTAATTATTTAGATGAATCGAATGATCCGTTGTTTCCATTTGGTTTTGGTTTGAGCTATACTAAATTTGAATATAGCCCCATTCAATTAAGTAAGAAAGAATTGAAAGGGAATGAAAAATTAACTGCTTCTGTGGTATTGAAAAATGCGGGTAATTATGCTGGTGAAGAAGTGGTGCAGTTATATATCAGCGATCCAGTTGCTTCTGTAACTCGTGCAGTGAAAGATTTGAAAGGATTCCAGAAAGTTTATTTAAAAGCAGGTGAATCCAAGACCATCAGTTTTGAAATTACGCCGGAGCAATTATCCTTCTTCAATAGTGATTTGAAAAAAGTATGGGAGCCTGGTGAATTTATTATTCAGATTGGAACCAACTCTTCTGAAGTGCAAGCTGCGAAGGTTAATTGGAATAAGTGAAAAGATAAGTGATAATAGTGAAAGATAAGAGTAAAAAAAGCGAAGTGCCACTGAAAATGTACTTCGCTTTTTTATGAAAAATTAATTTTGGATTAAACTCCTAGGGAATCATATACAACAACTTTCTTCCATAAATTGCCACAGGTGTCTATAAAATGC
>CAIJZG010000043.1 GCA_903825065.1 uncultured Bacteroidota bacterium | reverse complement strand
ATTATTGCTGGTGCTTTGAATAATCAAAATGAAAAAATTAATTTGCTACAAAGTCTTATAGGGAAATACAATAATTCATCATTAGTTATTGATGCACAATTGGAATTGGCGAATACCTATTTAGCAAACGAAGATTACGCCGCTGCAATTTCTCCTCTTGAAAAAATTATTGCTCAAAAAAATACTGAATCATATTATCCATTAGTTTATTTGAAATTAGGTATTGCTAATTTTAATATGGAAAAGAATCAAGAATCACTTGACCATTTTAAAATGCTGGTCAGTAAATATCCTCATAGTCAGGAAAGTTCAGAAGCAATTGAATATATACGAACACTCTTTGTATCTCGTCAGCAAGCAGGTGATTATATAACTTTTATGAAGCAAAATGGAATTGATGTTTCTTTAAATGAAGCTGATTCGCTAAGTTATAAATCTGCCATGCTTCGTTTTGAATCAAAAGACCTGCCTGCAGCTCAACGAGGTTTTCTTCAATATATTAATGATTTCCCCAATGGTAAATATTGGATTGAAGCCAACTATTATACGGCTGAAATATTATTTCAGAATAAAGAAAATAGTAAAGCGGTTAATTATTATGTTTCCGTTGCTGATAATTCGCCCAATAAATTTGCGGAAAGAAGCAGCCTTCAAGTTGCTAGGATCTATTTTTTCGATTTGAAAGATTATGCTAAAGCATCTACTTATTTTTCAAAATTAAAATCGATTGCTACTCAGCAAGAAAATAGATTAGAATCAATGAGGGGTTTATTAAGATGCCAATTTAAAATGCAACAATGGGCTGAAGCATCCCCGAATGCAAAAGAACTTTTGAAAGAAAAAGGGATTGCAAATGATGATATCATGATGGCAAATATGGTTTTAGCAAAAAACTATCAAGCATCTAATGATTTAGATCAAGCGATTACTAATTATAAAAAAGTTATTTCTGCTGGCAGATCAGAATTTGCTGCTGAGGCGCAATATCGATTAGCCGAAATCCAATTCCAACAACATCAATTAGGAGGTGCTGAAAAAATTGCTTTTGAAGTAATTAAGAAATGGGGTTCTTATGAACTTTGGGTAGCAAAGAGTTATGTGTTATTAGGCGATATCTATTTTGAGCAAAAAGATCTCTTTAATGCAGAAGCAACTTTTAAAAGTGTGGTCGAAAATTCCAACATTTCAGACATTAAGATTCAAGCTCAGAAAAAATTAGATGCAGTTATTGTAGAAAAGAATAGAACTAATAAAATTGAACAACAGTAAATTAGCAAATATGTATTCTTTTAAAAAAATAGGCATTCTTCTGTTGTTATTCGTTACATGCTTTAATGTAACCAATGCACAAAAACATAAGAAGAAAAAGAACACTTCAAAGTCAAGCTCAATAAAAAACAAGTCGCAAAAAAAACATAAAGAAAATGTGGCTACTGTAATTCCTATTCCAAAAATAGAAAGGGCATCATTGAGTGATACTAGTAATCCTAAGGAAGTAATTATTACATCAGCGTTTAAACCTTCACTAAAAACTGCCGCAAAAATTAATTTTACGGCCGCTTCCATACTTAGTGATACTAATAAGTTATCTGTCAATTATAAGATCCCCTCTCAAAATCTCTTTTTCTCATATCAGCCTGTACCAATTAAACCCATTGCATTGGTACTTGATTCTACAGATTCCTGGCAAAATGAACATTTTGTCAAACTAGGGATTGGTAATTTTAGTAGCCCTTTTGCAGAAATTGGATTATCCTTTGGTGATCGTAAAACTTCCAGTATAGCAATACATGCAAGTCATATCTCTTCAAAAGGAAATTTAACATACCAGCAATTTAGTAAAACTGGTTTTGATGTATTGTCAATCTTCAATACTCCTTCTCAAAATGAATGGACAGCGAAAGCATTTTACAATTCCAACACCCAGTATTTTTATGGATTGCAATCTTCAACACTTCCATTAAATAAAGACGACTTATTACAAAGATTTCATTTGGTTGGTTTAGAACTCGGAGTGCAGAACAAACAAATTGGCAATTATGGGATAACCTACCATCCTCAAATATTTGTCAATTATTTTGGTGATAATCGGACTGCCTCTGAAATTAATCTGATTGCAAAATTACCTTTAGAGAAATCTTTTGGAAGTATATATTCCTTCAAAATGGGATTAACTGCGGATATAGCTAGCTATCAGTCCAATTTGGTACCTAATGCTACAAAAAACAATAACAATTTATTCTATATAGATCCCACCATTCAATTCAAGACACCAAATTTTAAATTGAATGTAGGAATTCTTCCATCTTGGGATAATCAAAAATTTTCTTTGCTACCTAACGTTTCTGCAGAAGCAAGAATTAAAGAAACCGGATTAAATGCCGAATTAGGATGGTTAGGTTATTATCAAAAAAATAGTTTCCGTTCGTTAGCTGGATTTAATCCATGGATTCTAGCACCCTCAGCCATTTTTAATACCAGAATTTCTGAACAATACATAGGGTTAAAAGGCTCATCTGGAAATCATCTTACATATCAGGCAAGGTTATCATTTATGCAATTGTATAATCAAGCACTTTTTGTGAATAATTATTTAGATGGAAGAAGTTTTAATATTTTATTTGATCCAAAAATTCAGTCCCTTCGAATTCATGGAGAACTTGGATATCATATTCAAGAGAAGTTTTCTTTTATTGGGGCCCTTAATTTGAATGAATATACCAATCTTGCTATTTATGACAAAGCATATGGGCTTATTCCGATGGAATTAACGGGCACTCTGAAATGGAAAATAAGTAAAGATTTGCAGGTTAAAGCAGACGCTTTTTTCCTTGATGGTACTACTTATCAGAATAAATTATTACAAAGCCAGAAATTAAATCCAGCTGCTGACATTAACCTAGGTGCTGAGTTTTCGGTAATGCCGCGTTTAAATCTTTGGATCCAAATGAATAATTTATTGAACAATAAATACCAGCGTTGGAATCAATATGAAGTTCTAGGCTTCAATGTTTTAGGAGGAGTTGTATATTCGTTTAAGTAAATCGTTTCGTTTATGCAAGAGTATTTATTCAAATACCTGGTTTTACATAAGAATTTATCCATTCCCAAAGTGGGTGTTTTTTATATAGAAAACCTCAGTGCTCAAATAGATGGAACTAATAATTTATTGTACCCACCTTCACAGGTTATTAGATTTAAACAGGAAATGGTTATTCCTGATCGAAATTTTTATGATTTTCTGGTGGCTGAATCAGGATTAGAATTAGTAGATGTGATCAATAGGTTACAGGCTTTTGCCCAAACAATACTAACTGAATCTCAAACTGCAAAAGGAGTTATGATAGAAGGAATTGGTACTTTAAAAACAGAACATTCCGGACACTTATTATTCTTTTCTGAAAGACCCTTAGATTATTTGTTTCCTCAAGTGAATATAGACAAGGCCATTTCATTAGCTAAATCCGCTAATTTAAAACAAGCTGCATTCAAAGGACAAGAATTAGAGGGAGATGAACTTAGAGAGTTCTTGGGTCAAGCTAATGATGTTGAAGGCGGAGATAATTGGTGGGTATACGCGCTGGGATTACTTTTATTAGGTATTGGAGCTTTATTATTTTATTACGTGTAATGCTACTTTTATTGTAGAATCAAATGACGAACAATTTTTCTATCAGCTATCAAGAATGCCCTGTTTGTAAGTCAAACCACATTCATCCTGTTTTAAATATTCAGGATTATACAGTAAGTCAGGAACTATTTGAAGTTTGGCATTGTAATCAATGTACTTTCAGATTTACGCAGCATATCCCCCCAGCTGATAAAATTGGACCGTATTATCAATCTGCCAACTACGTATCACATTCAGACACACAGGAAGGATTTATACATCGAGTTTATCATATTGTAAGAAATTATACCTTAAATAGTAAGCGTAAATTAATTCAAGAAACAACCAGAAAAAAAACAGGAGATCTTTTAGATGTAGGAGCTGGAACCGGTGCGTTTTCTAAAATCATGAAAAATGCTGGATGGACAGTAACCGGACTGGAACCTGATGATACTGCGAGAAAGAATGCATTGGATATAAATGGATTACAACTAATTGCTCCAGAAAATCTATATCAATTTTCTCCAAATTCTTTCGATGCCATTACTATGTGGCATGTTTTAGAACATGTACATGATTTAAACGGGTATTTGGAAAAATATTATTCTATTTTAAAACAAGAAGGAAGATTGATTATTGCAGTACCCAATTATACCAGTTATGATGCTTTCAAATATCAACAGTACTGGGCAGCCTATGATGTGCCTCGACACCTATATCATTTTTCTCCAGAAAGTATGGCTGTATTGGCTGAGAATAAAGGTTTCAGCATTAATGCGATTCGACCAATGTGGTTCGATAGCTTTTATGTTTCAATATTAAGTGAACAATATAAAACGGGAAAGAATCAATATATCAGCGCTGTCTGGAATGGTCTTTTATCTAATTTTAAAACCATTTTCAATCATAAAAAATGCAGCTCTGTAATTTATATTTTGGAAAAGAAGTAAATCTTAATGGAATTGTATTTCGAATAAATTAGGCCAATTTTTACCCGTAATATAGAATGTTTTTTTCTCAGCGTTATAAGCAATTCCATTTAAAACATTTTGTTCGGTATTAAATTCTGGGTGCGAACTCTTAAGAATATCGGTTAAATCAGCTTCTGCTTCTACCAAACCCGATTGTACATTGATTTTTATGATATTATTTGTTTGCCAAATATTGGCATATAAAAAGCCATCTACATATTCCAATTCATTAACCATCGATACATATCCATTGTTATTTACAACACCCAATGTTTTTTCAATTTTAAAGGTCTCAGGGTTTACAAAATAAATATTACTGCCGCCAGTATCAATAATTAAATACTTGCCATCGGTGGTCATTCCCCATCCCTCATAAGGCCATTCAAATTCCTGGGAAAGTTTATTGAAATTCATGTCGTAAACAAATACTTTGTGCTCTTGATAGGTTAGTTGATAAATTTTATTATTCAAAACTGCGATACCTTCTCCAAAATATTGGTCAGCTAATTTATATTTTTTTTCTGCCTTTCCAGTTTGAGGATTCACTTTCAATAAATAGCTTCTTTGCTTTTCACCTGTACTTTCTAAGAATGAGCCATTCAACCAAATTAATCCTTCTGTAAAGGAACTGGTGTCGTGTGGATGTATATTCAATACATTATATGAAAGTATTGATGGTGCAGCGATTGCGTTACTACTTGATTGATTTTCAGTATTAGCATTATTATTACAGGAAGCGAATAGAATAGCAATTAATAATAATTTTCTCATGATTTCGAATTGCATAAATTTTTAGGAAAAATTAGAAATAGAGTAATAACATATCTGCTGCTTTTCCTCCCATAATAGGGGTGAGCGCTACACCCATACCGTTGCAGGCAATTACAGCATAAACGTGATCATCTAGCTTAGATATAACAGGCTTTTTATTTTCTGTGAATCCCATGATACCACTCCAATGATTTTCGATAGTATATTGATAGGAGGGTTCGATATGTTTTTGAAGAAACTCCATTAATTTGTTTTTAATAAGATCTGATCCTGAAATATCAGTAGTTCGTTCCCCTTCAAAGTCTTCATTTCTTGCGCCCCCAATCAATATTTTCCCATCAAGATTTCGAAAATAGTAAAATCCCTCATCAAAGTGGAAGGTCCCTTTTAATTTCAAATTGGGTATTTCAGATGTTACAATTACTTGTCCTCTTGCCGGTGTAATATTTAATTCAGGAGCGATTGAATTTCCAAATGCATTGGTACATAGTAGCACTTGATTGGATGTGAATTTTATTTGTTGTTGTGTATAAACCTGAATTCCTTCAAGGGTTTTTTCCCAATTTTTAACTTCAATCCCATTTAATATGGATACTCCTGATTCTTGCACTTGTTGAATCAAAGCACTTACTAATTTTCCACTATGAATTCCAGATTCAAGTTTGTTTTCAATCATTGCGTCGAAGCCAATTAATCCTTTTTTTGCAATTAAATCATCCCGTCGTACAAAGGTTTGATCCTTTTCAGTAATCACTTTTAATTGCTGGTTTAGCCATTCAATTTTTTCATCTAATTGATTAAAATATTTATATTCTTTATTAATTAGTTCATACCCGCCACAATTATCAAGATCAATTTGTTTTGCTGTAAATGTGTTTTTGATTTTTTCAATACCATCGAATCGCATTTTTACGATTTCTAAAGTTTCATTTAATCCCAAATTTTCAATATCTGAAAGGATTTCAGTTGGACTTCCAAAACAAGAGAATCCAGCATTTCTAGTTGAGGCACCAAGTGGAGTAATATTTTTTTCAAGAATCGTTATTTTTAATAATCTATTTTTTTGTTTCAGACTAAGGGCTGTCCATAAACCCATAAATCCCCCCCCCACAATAATAACATCTTGTGTGGAATAAAAACTTTCTCTTTCCCAAAGCGATAGATTACTCATAATTCAAATATACTTAAAACAAAAAAGGAATTGAGTCAATTCTCAATTCCTTTTTAAACTAATCTCTGTTAAATTATACATTAAAACGGAAATGCATTACGTCCCCGTCTTTTACGATATATTCCTTTCCCTCAATTCTAAGTCGTCCATTTTCTCTACAAGCAGCCTCACTACCATATTTTACAAAATCTTCATAAGCTATTACTTCAGCTTTGATAAACCCTTTTTCAAAGTCTGTATGGATAACACTGGCAGCTTGCGGTGCTTTCCATCCTTTATGAATAGTCCATGCCCTTACTTCCTGAACTCCTGCTGTAAAATAGGTATCCAAATTAAGTAGTTTATAAGCCGTTCTAATTAAACGGTTCAAAGCAGGTTCTCCCATCTTGTATTCTTCCATGAACATTTGCTTGTCTTCTTCCGACTCCATTTCAGCAATCTGAGCTTCAATATTATTACACATAATAATGAGCTCTGCACCCTCAGCAACTACGGCCGCCTTCAACATATCCGAATATTTATTACCGGTATGCATACTAGCTTCATCTACGTTTGCAACATACAATACAGGCTTATCTGTAAGAAGAAATAAATCAGCTATTGCTAATTGTTCTTCCTTATCTAATCCAAGTGAATGTATACTTTTCCCTTTTTCCAGGTGTACTTTACATTTGGTTAATATTTCGAACTCTGCTTTTGCTTTTGTATCAGTACCCACTTTTGCCATTTTTTCTACGCGGCTCCATTTCCTTTCTACACTATCTAAATCTTTTAATTGCAGCTCGGTTTCAATAATTTCTTTATCACTAATTGGATTAATAGCACCTTCTTCTCGTAAAACGTTTTCATCTTCGAAACAGCGGATTACATGAATAATTGCATCAACTTCACGAATATTGGCCAGGAATTTATTACCCAAACCTTCACCTTTACTTGCACCCCGCACTAATCCTGCAATGTCAACGATTTCCAACTGTGTTGGTACTGTTCTATTAGGCTTTACTAATTCTGCCAGTTTTGCCATTCGCTCATCTGGTACATCAACTAAACCAATATTTGGTTCAATAGTACAGAATCGATAATTGCTTGCTTGCGCTTTCGCACTAATACTAACTGCGTTAAATAATGTTGATTTTCCTACATTGGGTAATCCCACAATTCCTGCTTGTAATGCCATGTCAAAATTTTGAGCCGCAAATATAGCCGTTTCCATCTACATATACTATTCAACAACTAATACCTTAGTACCTAGGATTTTATATTGCATATCCCTGTAAACCAATTGATATCGGCCTTTTTGCAGGTAAAGATAATAATAGCCATCCGGGGCAGTGATATAAGATTGATCTGCAGGTACCAATTTGCCGATGAGTTTTTCCTGATATTCTTTTTCGTAAAATGCCTGAACAAAGAAAAGGGTTTGATAAATAGGCTGGATAGCTGTTTCTTTTTTCAACCCATTCATGGAATTCCAGGTGGGTCTGCCATTTCTATATTTAGTAGGAGGATGCATTATATAGATATCGCAAAAATTAAGATCGAAAATATCTTTAGGCTTGTTATTCTTTAATAATACAACCGGTGTTATTAAAACATTCTTTTTTGAGTAATATTCATAAACTGCAGACCCATATTCAGAAGTGCTTTGTTCAGTAAGACTGGTTTGATCGATAGTTAATGGATCAATACCAGAAATTAGTTTAAAATAAGCGGCCATGGGAATTCTTTCATCACTTGTTCCTGCTTCTTCCACATGCTTCCCTCCAGCATGAACCAAGATTTTAGCTGCGGGATCTTTTTGCAAAATTTTATTAATATTTTCTGCTTGCGCATATTCCCGTTGATTCACCGTATGATTGTAATTGCTGTCTTCATAGGCTATGAGTTTGTATCCCAGACTAATTGCTATTCTTACTAACTCTCCTCCAATTGGTTCACAGGTATAATGACCAGTTAATACATTCACTTGTTTTAGGGAAGCATTAGAAAATTGATTTAAAGTTTCCATAGCCAGATATCTGAATCCTCGTGCATAAAAATCTTCGAGTAATGAAGCCGTAAATGCTCTGTGCTGTGGCTTATTATGTGATTCATTAATCATCACCACTTTTTGCTTAGTACATCTTTCTAAAATATACTTTTTAGCATCCTTAAATTCTACACCTAATAATAAATTAGATTGTTTATTTAGCGTTTTGTAGATAGAATCTTCAATATAAGAATCATATGATTTTTTTTCAATCTCGAGAGATGATAAATAATCTCCATTAAATGAAATGGTTTCAGATAGGTCACTATAATATTGAACAGGACTTAAATATTCTATTAGTTTTTTTTCCTGATTGAACGATTTATAAAGGGGATATAAGTAGTGTAATTCTTTGATATGATAGATGGATAAAAAGTTGCTAGAATCAACTTTTAAATTCTGTTGCGTAAGAATATATTGTTTAAGATACTGATAATTTTCTCCTGTTTGTGCATTAGCATTTACTAGTACCCAAACAAACATAAATGAAACAGTTACCGATTTTAACATGTAGGAAATTTGTGCAAGAATAAGATAGACCTTGTTAGTAAAAGACTAAAGATAGGGTAGTAGCCAAGGTTTTAACATATTCAAACAATCAGGATCTCAATATTTATCAACTAATTATTTACCATTAGCATATTGCATCACAATCTCCCATTCTTCTTCTTTAACGGTTTGTACCGATAATCTACCTAATCTAATTAAATCCATATTAGTAAGTCTAGGATCGTTTTTTAGTATTGATAGGGGTACAGATTTTTTCAGCTTTTTTAATGGTTTAAAATCAACTACAAGCCATGCTGGGTTTTCAGTGGTAGGATCTTGATATGACTCTTTCACAACCTTTGCTATTCCTACAATTTCCATTCCTTCATTACTATGATACCAAAATGCTAAGTCGCCCTTTTTCATGGAACGCAAATTATTTCTAGCCCCATAATTACGAACCCCATCCCACATGGTATTACCATCTTTTTCGAATTGTTCCCAACTGTATTTGAATGGTTCTGATTTGATTAGCCAATATTGCATGAAAAAAAAATAAAAAAATAAAAATCAAAATTCAAAAGGTCTTGTAATTAATAGCCACTCGCTAAAACATCTACTAAGTGCATTACTTTCATAGAAGCTCCATGATTTTTTAAACAACCATCGATATGCATTAAACAACTCATGTCTGTGCTGATTAGATAATCGGCCTTAGTGTCTAAAGCATGGTTAATTTTTTGTTCGCCCATCGCAATACTAATAGGTTCGAACTTAACGGCAAAAGTGCCACCAAAACCACAACAGGTTTCTGAATCGTTTAATTCAACTAACTCTAATCCTTCCACTTTACTTAACAAAGCACGAGGCTCGCCTTTAATATGACATTCTCTTAATCCTGCGCAACTATCATGGTAGGTAGCTTTACCATCAAATTTTGCCCCTAACTCTGTTACCTGTAAAATATTCACCAGAAATTCTGAGAGCTCATAAATGCGTTCGGAAGTTTTCTTGGCAAGTTGTAAATGAGCAGAATTATCAAATAGCTTGGCATACATATTTCTCACAAAGCCCACACAACTTGCAGAAGGAGCAACAATATATTCAGCACCCTCAAAATCTTCTAAAAATTTGGTACATACCTCTTTAGATTCCCCCCAGAAACCGGCATTAAATGCAGGCTGTCCGCAACAGGTTTGTTTTGAATTATAGAGTACATCACATCCTGCCTTTTCCAACACTTTTACCATGTTGAATCCTACTGATGGATAAAGCTGGTCAACGAAACAAGGAATAAACAGATGCACTTTCATTTCCTAATAATGTATTTAGTTAAGCTATTTCAGCTTTCGATTCAAAGCTATCATTTTAATTGCAGTTATGGCAGCTTCTTCTCCTTTATTGCCGTGAATACCACCTATACGATCTAAAGCTTGTTGTTCGTTTTCGAGGGTTAATACGCCAAAAATTACAGGGACATCGAGACTTAAGTTTAATTGTAACACACCATCTGTAACTGCTTTACATACATAATCGAAATGTGGGGTGTCGCCCCTGATGATGGTACCTAAACTGATATAGGCATCTGGTAAAATTTCACTATATGCATAATGTTGTTTTACTGCAAATGGTATTTCAAAAGCACCTGGAACAGTAATGGTTTTGGAAGTAATATTATTTGCTTTTAAAATCTTTTTTACTCCAGCTTCCAATTTATTGATGATAGCCGAATTCCACTCTGTTTTAACTATAATAACAAAGGCATCCTTAATAGAAGGGATGCCTTTGTTTAATGATGTATTTCCTTTACTTGCCATAGACTACAAATCTATTCGCTTTTTTCAATACTTAAACGATAGATGTATTTATCTGCCTGAAATCCTTTATCTGTTTTAGGAAATTTTGCTTTCACATCTTTATAGATTTCCAAAGCTTCTTTAGTTTTTCCAGATGTTTCTGATAATAATGCGGCACGAAATAAATATTCAGCTGAATTTGCTTGATCAATTTCAAAAACACTTGCTGCTTTTTTATAAGTAGCTATTGCTTCATCTTTCTGATTTAATTCTGATAGTGCATCTCCTAAATTACCCAAAGCCAATAATTGAACTTGCTTTGCATCGGTGGAAAAGTCTTTTAAGTATTTTACTGCATTAGCAAATTCGCCTTTGTGTAAAAAACTAACACCTGCATAGTACTTAGCAAGATTAGCTGTTTTAGTACCGCCATAAGTATTAATAATATATAAGGCGCCTTTATTCTGACCATCCCCATTTAATACCAGATTAGAAGAATCCATTCGGAAATATTCTTGTACTTTAACAATTGCATCTGCAGCTTTATCTTCTTTCGGTTTTAAGATATAGTTAGAATAACCAAACCATCCACCTACAATTGCAATTAGTGCAACAAGAATAATTAAAATTGTTTTTGAATTCTTCTGCCAAAAATTTTGTGCCTTTAAGACGATATCATTATTTTCTGTATGCGCTACGTGTTGCTCACTCATAATTCTATTTTGAAAATTGGTAGGTAAGTATTAAGATTAATCTACAATAAATGGATAATTCTGATCAATATAAACGTCTTTGTAAACTTCGCTATCGTCCGGCCAAGGACTTTCCTCAGCAAATTTTACGCTTTGTTCTACAATTGCATCAATTCTATCATTAATTACTTGTAGCTCCGCTTCAGTTCCAAATCCGTTTGTTAAAATTGTATTTTTTACTTTTACAATGGGATCCTGATCTTTATATTCATCAACCTCTTCTTTCGAACGGTATTTTTGAGGATCTGAAATAGAATGCCCTTTATAACGGTAGGTTTTAAGTTCTAATAATGTAGGCCCATCTCCTTCTCGTGCTCTTTTAACTGCCCTTGCAACCCCTTCATGAACGGCTTCAGGAGTCATACCATCGATTTTGTCTGCTGGCATTTCATAGGCATCAGCCAATTTATAGATATCAATTACATTACTTGTTCGTTCAATGGAAGTACCCATTGCATAATTGTTATTCTCACAAATAAAAATCACAGGTAATTTCCAAAGCATGGCTAAATTGAAACTTTCATGAAGCATACCCTGACGAGCAGCGCCATCTCCAAAAAATACAACAGCCACATTATCTGTGCCCTTATATTTTTCAGCAAAAGCCAAACCAGCGCCAGTTCCAATTTGAGCGCCAACAATGCCATGACCTCCAAAAAAATGATTTTTTGCACTAAAAAAGTGCATACTACCACCTTTACCCTTGGAGCAACCAGTTGCTTTACCATACAATTCAGCCATACACTCATCAGCCGTCATACCTTTTGCTAATCCTAAACCATGGTCACGGTAAGCCGTAATAAAGGGATCTTCAGGCCTGGTTGCTGTTAAACAGCCCGCCGCAATGGCTTCCTGACCGATATATGCATGGAAGAATCCACGAATTTTACCGGCCATTTTGTACATTTCTTCGGCTTTTAATTCAAATTGACGAATTAACTGCATCAATTCATACCAATAGAGGTAGGTTTCTTTTGAAAATTTTGTTGGCACTATTCTAAAATTTAGAGGTGCAAATATAGGGGTTCTAGCTTAAAATTGAATTGATTGTGGGGAGTTTGTGGCCATATTATCTTAATCATTTGTTTTTACACAAGAGTTCTCCATTTTTCAGGCTATTTAAATCATAATTCTTTAATGTTTATTCCATTTGATCAATAATATCTTTGAAAAAATAAGGGTAGTTACAATTTGAAGCCAATGGAGAGTAATCAACAACTTACTGAAGGGGATATCAATAAATCTAATTCTCGCGTAAAATGGTATAAAACCATCCGAAATGCACTCGCATTGGAATTTTTACAAAGAGATGAAGACAGTTTTCTTCATCAATCATTATCTACACCCTGTCTTCAGGTTCTGGAAAGATGTGAAGGCATCTATATCTATGATGTTACTGGAAAACGGTATATGGATTTTCATGGTAACAATGTTCATCAAATTGGTTATTGTAATCCAT